>JBEKTV010000222.1:0-3568 GCA_049515675.1 Gammaproteobacteria bacterium
CATTTTCACGATACTTATGGTCAAGCCTTAATTAATATTTATGCCGCATTGCAAAAAGGTATTCATATTATTGATAGCGCTGTTGCAGGTTTAGGCGGTTGTCCTTATGCAAAAGGTGCAAGTGGTAATGTCGCCACAGAAGATGTGCTTTATGCTTTAAATGGTTTAAACATTGAAACTGGTGTTGATATTACAAAAATAGTTGCAGTTGCACATTGGATCAGCGATAAATTAGCAAAATTACCGCAATCGAAAGTGGCGAGAGCGTTGCGGTGAATGCTTAACGTGCGTATTCCTTAATTTAATGAGTTTTGAATTTAATAAGCTTTGGAGAATTTAATGACAAAACCCATCTGGCAGCCAAATAATGATCGTGTTCAGAACGCTCAAATTTCAGATTTCATGCTCAAAGTTCAAAAAAATAATTATCCAGAATTATATCAATGGTCCATTCAACAGCCTGAAGATTTTTGGAAAGCGGTCAGCGCATTTTGCCAAATTAAATTTTCAAAACCGTATGAAAAAATATTACAAACCGGAGATCGCATGATAGATGCGCGTTGGTTTGTGGGGGCTGAATTAAATTTTGCTGAACATTTATTACGTCATCAAAATAATCAAATTGCCATTATCAGTTATGATGAAAATGGCAAACGCGAACAATATACCTATTTTGAACTCTATCAATCCGTTGCCAAATGTGCGGAAGGATTAAAAGAATTAGGTGTGCAAAAAAACGATGTGGTGGCAGGAGTGATGCCAAATATTGCGCAAACGATTATTGCCATGTTGGCTACCACTTCATTAGGCGCTATTTGGACGGCTTGTTCGCCTGATTTTGGTGAGGCGGGCATTTTAGATCGATTTTCCCAAGTCGCCCCCAAAATTTTATTTGCTGTTGAATCGTATACATTTAAAGGTAAAAAAATTGATTGCGTTGATACTGTAAAAAAATTACAAAATAAATTACCAAGCTTAATTAAAACTATTTTTCTTGAAAAAAATTGGTCTGCTTTGCTTAATAACCCTGCAAGAAAAATTAATTTTATCCAAACGCCATTTAATCATCCGCTCTATATTTTATATTCTTCAGGCACTACCGGCGCACCCAAATGTATTGTGCACGGCGCGGGTGGCACTTTAATTCAACATTTAAAAGAATTAATTTTACATACCGATTTAAAAAGCAGCGATACATTATTTTATTACACCACTTGCGGTTGGATGATGTGGCATTGGATGGTAAGTGGCTTGGCAACTGGCGCAACACTATTATTATATGAAGGCTCGCCAGTATATCCTTCACTCGAGCATTTATGGCAAATAATAGCGAAAGAAAAAGTCAGCATATTTGGCACTAGCGCAAAATATATCAGCACTCTTGATAAAGAAAAGTGTTCACCCAAAAAATATGATTTGTCTGCGCTGCGCACCATACTCTCTACCGGCTCGCCACTGCTCGCGCAAGAATTTGACTATGTTTATCAAGACATCAAAGCAGATTTATGTTTATCCTCCATCTCAGGGGGCACCGATATTATTTCTTGCTTTGCCTTAGGCTGCCCCATTTTGCCGGTTTATCGCGGTGAATTACAATGCATAGGCTTAGGTCTCAATGTGAAAGTATTTAACGAGCAAGGACAACCCGTGCTAGATGAAAAAGGTGAATTAGTGTGCACCGCGCCATTTCCTTCCATGCCAATTTATTTTTGGAATGATCCTGAGAATGTACGATACTTGCATAGTTATTTTGACAAGTTCGCCAATATTTGGGCGCACGGTGATTTTGCAAAAATAACGACTCATGATGGACTCATTATTTATGGCAGATCCGATGCGGTGTTAAAACCTGGCGGCGTACGGATAGGGACTGCAGAAATTTATAGACCGGTAGAAAAGTTACCGGAAGTATTAGAATGTTTAGCCATAGGGCAGCCTTGGCAAGATGATATCCGTATTCTATTATTTGTAGTTTTGCGCCCAGGATTGACTTTAGATGAAGCGCTTTGCCAAAAAATTCGTGAAACTATTCGTCATGAGGCAAGTCCAAGACACGTACCGGCAAAGATTATCCAGGTAAACGATTTGCCACGCACGATTAACAATAAGATTTCAGAATTGGCAGTAAAACAAGTAGTGATGGGCGAACAAGTGACTAACCTTCAAGCCATTGCCAACCCCGAATCGTTAAAGCAATTCGTGGCGGTAGGTCAAGATAATTAAGGTTGCTGGAAAACGTTCGATAAATTTATGCTATTTTAATATATTACCAAAAGACTGAATAATGATAGGTTGGAGCTTGAGATGACAGAAAATATCATAGTTTATTACTGGCAATACGATGATCCTGAAGTCCAACAGGAAATGGGAACTGCTATTGCGCAGCAAAAACAAGCCATTCAACGCTATAAAGGTACACAAAAACAAGTATTGGCAGAATATACAGAGCTGCACGATAAAAAACACAGGGATTTAACCGAATTCAAAAAAGCGGTTGCGCAGGCTAAACAAACCAGCGCAATCCTAGTCATCCCACAATTACAAAATTTAACCCGGTTCGAATCATTTACTAAACCATTACTAGATGCTGACATCGAGTTTTATTGTTTAGACCAACCGCGTGTCAATCGTATGACACTTGGCGCAGTTGTGGAAAATATTCGTTTCTTACGTGAAAAACACAGTCGCTTAATTTCTGAGGGGCTGGCGCGTACTATGGCGCAACTCGGTAATCCTAATGCTTTGCAAGAAATTAATGATGAAGGGTTCAGCGCGCCCGAAGGCGGTCATTGGGTATTAAGCCAATTACAAAAAGTGCTGGATCGTGTCGATATGAATGATGTGGCCTTAACTTTATGTAGCACTTTAGATGAATTAATCGCTAAAGGTTATAACAATACGCAAATCGCCAAACATTTGACGGCGATACATGCGAAAAGTCCAGGTCGTAAACCTTGGGACGATTATTTAGTCGATAAAGTGCGCGAGCGTTTACAAGTAATCCGTGAGATTGCTGATTTTAATGAATTTGTGGTTTTGGTTTATCCGCATGTGCAAAAATTCCAAGCATCAGGTTTATCTGATGAAGAAATTGCCCAGCGCTTGAATCAAGAAGGCATAGAAATTCCTGAACGCGTGATTTGGGAATTAGAACATGAAAACGAAGATGAAGTAAAAACGGTAGATCGTAAAGAATGGGAAGCACACGATGTGGAAGTGGCCCGCAGAATCGCCGAGAGGCGTAAAGCGGATATTAGCCAATTTGTACATCCGCAAACATTGCAACGCTCGGAAGTATTATTTAAAGAATTTACTGGGGTAGATATTGCTGAAAAAGCTAAAGAATTAAGTAAAAAGGCTGAAGAAGAATTATAAAAAAGACTTAATATTTGTTTAAGAAAGTTGTGATAATTGTAGTGATAAGGAAGAAGGAGTATTGACATGAGTGGACCTACTATAAATGCTTGGAGAGGCGTGGCAAATCGTCAGTCTAATGATGTTGACCCAACTGTTCATGCTGGTTTTCAACAAGGTAAAAATCCCTTGTTGGCGCATTCGTTAGCGACGA
>JBEKTV010000223.1:0-2730 GCA_049515675.1 Gammaproteobacteria bacterium
TGATTTTATTTGGTTAAAACCTTTAGATAGACCGATGTGGTATATCATCAATACCGTAGGTCGAAGAACCTGTATGAGTGAAATTGCAGGCGCCATTAGTCATTGGCTTGCTGAAAAAGCTATGGGACGCAAACTCACCCAACCTATGGTGAAAAATGCGGTTAAAGGTTTAGAACTTGCCATTAAAGAAATAGTTTACAGCCCAGATGAAGACACTCCAGCGGGAGGTAAATAATGGCTCGTCATATTCGCGGCTTAGAAGCCAAACATGAACAAAAACCGCAACAACTCATACGCGATACCCGTCCATTAACCAGACGATTTTTTGATTTTATTCGCGATCCTAACAGTGCCATGATGATACTGGTGGGATTAGCCATCTCTAGTTTTTTTCTACCCGGCGCAAATGATATTTTTTTACTCTTAGGCATTATTTTATTTTTCTTATGTGAATTTAAACACTCCGCCCTACCTTTTCGTCTACCACAACGATCTGGCATTCTCGATTATAACGATTTAAAACCGGGGTCTGGCAAACCCAATAAAGCTAGAGGTATTTGCTTTTATGGTAATGAAACGGCAACCGGTGAAGAGTTATGGTTTAACAACGAAGACATGCGTACCCACACTTTGATTTTCGGATCAACTGGTGCGGGTAAAACTGAAACACTGGTTTCTCTTGCTTATAATGCGTTAGTACAAGGCAGTGGTTTTATTTATGTCGATGGTAAAGGTGATAACTCTTTATTCGCCAAAGTTTTTTCCATGGCACGCGCCATGGGTCGTGAAGATGATATTTTACTGGTGAATTTTATGACCGGTGCCCGTGATATCGTAGGGCCTCAACCTAAACGTATTTCCAATACTATGAATCCTTTTTCGCTAGGCTCATCGAGTATGTGCGCACAGTTGGTGATTAGTATGATGGATTCTTCATCTGCAAGCCCAGATGGCGATATGTGGAAAGGTCGCGCGATTTCATTTGTCGAAGCCTTAATGCGGATTTTATGTTATGCCCGCGATCAAGGTTATATTCTGCTAGATGCCCACAGTATTCGCCAATATTTCCATTTACCGAAATTAGAATCCATTGTACTTGATAAAAAATTCCCGGTAGATAATGAACGCACTGTGAGCATTGAAGATGCACCCGATGTGGTATTAGATCCGATCACCAACTATTTATTAACCCTGCCAGGTTTTGATAAAAATAATAAAGGTAAGCAACGGGGTGAAGTATTTGAGCAACACGGTTTTATCGTCATGCAATTGACCCGGGTATTTACTTCTCTTGCAGATACTTACGGTCATATTCTGCGTGTGGATTTACCGGAAGTTGATTTTCGTGACGTGGTGTTAAATCGTCGTATTTTAGTAGCACTTTTGCCTGCGCTGGAAAAATCACCAGAAGAATTATCAAACTTAGGTAAAATTATTGTAGCCTCACTCAAAGCCATGATGGCATCTGGTTTAGGTGAATCTGTTGAAGGCACTTACGCAGAACTGATTGAGAAAAAAGTCACCACTGCGCCCACACCATTTTTATGTATCTTAGACGAATATGGTTATTACGCGGTGAAAGGTTTTGCGGTGGTGCCCGCGCAAGCACGGTCATTAGGCTTCTCAGCAATTTTCGCAGGGCAAGATTTACCGGCTTTCCAAAAAGCATCAAAAGAAGAAGCCTTATCGATTGGTGCGAACACCAACATTAAAATCGCGATGAAATTAGAAGACCCGATTGAAACCTGGGATTTCTTTAATAAAACTGCAGGTGAAGCGCTAGTCACACAAACGGAAAGCTTCCACACCAATGAACGCAGCATGACCAATACTTATTTAGATACACGCAGCGCAAGAGTTGAGAAACGTGCGCGTGTCGATTTATTGGATTTAAAAGACCAAGACATGGGCGAGATGCACATTTTCTTCAAATCAAAAATTGTGCGGGCAAAATCATTTTTTGCCAATCCAAGACCTGTGAAAAAAATGCGTCTGAATCAATTTTTAAAAGTAAAGCCACCGAGTGACGATGAAATTGTGGAATTACTCGATAGACTTACCCATTTTGAAAAAGTCTTTAAAGAACCTGAACTACTTAATATTCAGCCTCAAATGGATGAAGATTTAATTTTTGTTTTAAATAATATGCAAGAGCAAAGCAACCTACCGATTGATGAGCGCACACTTGTCGGTGTTAAATCCTTATATGATAAACAAAACTACGTTGCGCCAATTGTTGATGAAGAACTTGAAGCAGCCATCTCGGGTATGGATATTTTAACCCAACCGCTGCCTTCTCTCGAGGAAATGGAAAATATTGACCCATTAGAATTACTCAATATGCCAACGTTTGCGGGTGCATTACTTGATAAAAATGAAGTGCGTAAACAAGTGGAAACCATTGAACGTTTCTACGGCGTACCACGTGCAAGAACGCTAGAAGCTGCAGTGAAAATTCTAAAAGATTTACGCAAAGCCACCAAATATCCACCCGGCAATGTGCCACCACCTAATAAAGAAGCGGTGATTGCGCTTATGAATGAGTTGTCTGAAAAATATGAAAATATGCAAAAGTCTTAAGAACAAACCTGCTTTTTTATACAAACTCATTTTAAAAATCACAATTAACTCAAATCAATGAATTATTTCTTAAAGCTTAAGCTGCTGCATTTTTATCCCTGAAGCATTACTGTCATGAGACATCATAGACAGAGTAGCCGTACTCGCATC
>JBEKTV010000224.1:0-2729 GCA_049515675.1 Gammaproteobacteria bacterium
GAAGCACATGCTGTATTGGTTTTATTACCTAATACTGCAACGCCAGTTATTTTATTTAACCAAGCACACGATCCTAAAAAAGAACAATGGACAGGCGAAGTGATTGGGCAAGAAAAAGCAGTGCAACATTATGGTGTGGATGCTGCATATCCTATTCATCAATTAGATGAAAAAATACCTGCATTATTATCCGGTAAAAAATTAATTTATTTTCCCTGGGGGGATGCCTGTATTCGCGAGAATATGTCTAAATGGATAAAGCAAGCCATGCAAAATAGTCGCTTCATGCCATGGCCTGATTTAATTGCGCTGCAAAAAATAATTGAACCTATGCGCTTAATTAAAAGTCCTGAAGAAATTCGTTTATTAAAAGAATCTGCACGTATTTCAGCGCATGCCCATAACCATGCGATGCAGACTATCAAGCCAGGCATGATGGAATATCAATTAGCAGGTGAATATATTTATCAGTTCACGCAACAAGGCGCGCTTGATATTGCTTATTTGCCAATTGTAGGCGGCGGCAAAAATGCGTGCACCTTACATTATATTGCCAATAAAGATGTATTGCGCGATGGTGATTTAGTGTTAGTGGATGCCGGCTCTGAGTATCAATATTATTGCGCGGATGTGAGCCGTACTTTTCCTGTTAATGGTAAATTTACTGATGCCCAACGCGCAGTTTATGATGTGGTACTCAATGCTTATCTTGCTGGACTTGAAAAAATAAAACCCGGCAGCGATTGGACCGTCATCAGAAAAGCAGTGGATGAAACCTTAACTGCAGGCTTACGTGATTTAAAATTACCCGGCGAATTATCCGAATATTTTATGCACGGACCTGGACATTGGTTAGGTCTTGATGTGCATGATGCCGGTCCTTATAAAATAGATGACAAGCCTACAATATTTAAACCCAATATGGTATTAACCTTAGAGCCAGGCTTATATATCAAAGACTGGCAAATGGGCATTCGTATAGAAGATGATATTCTTGTGACCGAACAAGGTTGCGAAGTCATGAGCAAAGACTCACCTATTTTACCTGAAGATATTGAGCAGTTAATGAAATGACAGATGAGTATGATGTAATTATTGTCGGCGCAGGATTTGTAGGACTCACTTTAGCGTTTGCATTTGCAAATACCAACAAACGCGTTGCAGTGATTGAAGCAAAACAAAAATCAGAAAAAAAACAGCAGCACAATTTAGATTCACGCGCACTCGCCTTATCATTCAAATCCAAACAAATATTAGAACAACTACAGATATGGCCACATTTAGAACCGCAAACCATCAAAGAAGTGCACATCTCTGAACAAGGCGGTTTTGGTAAATTATATTTAACCGCGAAAGAACAACAACTCGATGCATTAGGTTATGTAGTCCGCGCACATCAATTAGGTGAAACTTTATTAAATTTATGCGAAGCGCAAAAAAATATTACTTGGTTTTGCCCGCAAACGCTAGAAGATGTGCAGCAAGACGCAGAAAAAATAAGCGCCATACTTAATCAGCAAAAAAATATTACTGCACAATTATTAATTATCGCTGAAGGCGTAGATTCTTTAAGTCGCACACAGCAAGCTTTTGATACATGGACACGCGATTATGAACAAATCGCACAAATAGGCAATATCAGTTTAAGTCATGCCAATGCCAATACTGCCTATCAGCGTTTTACCAATGAAGGCACGATAGCTTTATTACCATTAGGTGATAAACGCTTTACTTTAGTGTGGACAGTTAAAAAAGATTTCAAGCAGGAATTATCTGACCAAGATTTTTTAAAAAAAATACAAGCATTAATCGGTTTTCAATTAGGCACGGCTTATGATTTAGGTCCACGCCAATCCTATCCATTAAAAGCAGTATTCGTAGAAAAAGCTTACGATGGCCGTTTATTATTAATGGGTAATGCTGCGCACACTTTAAATCCAATCGCCGCCCAAGGTTTTAATTTAACATTGCGAGACATTGAATGCTTATTAAATGAATCTTCATTAGCAAAATATCAAGCAAAAAGATTAGATGATCAAAAAAACATGCTGCGATTCACCGACAGCCTTGTCGATTTATCTTCGATGAAATATGGCAAGCACTTACGTAGTTTTGGTTTAAGCACATTGAATTATTTACCATTTGCTAAGCGTCGATTATACGAACATTTGTTGGGGTATGCATGAAACACACACATGATATGATTATCATAGGTGCAGGTATTGCCGGCAGCACTATGGCACTTGCTGCCAGTGTTCAAGGCTTACGTGTTGCATTAATAGATAAGCAAACGCCTAGCATTGTTACTCCAGAATTAAGTTTACGCGTGAGTAATATTAATTATGCATCAGAGCAATTTTTAAATACCCTCGGTGTTATTTTTCCAGATGATAGACGCGGTATTTTTAACAACATTAAAATATTTCAGGAAAATAATTCAAACACTTTAAATTTTTCTGCATCCGCGCTTCATATGCCTTATTTAGGCAGTATTATCGAAAACAATTTATTAATTGATTTAATACAAACACAGTTACGCACACATCATGTTAATTGTTACTATGGCGTAACAGGCGAAAAATTTACCATCACCGAAACGTCTGCTTTAGTCAATATACCGGAGATTGGCGAGCTTAGCGCACCACTGATGATAGGTGCTGAAGGTGCACATTCACTGTTGCGTCAACATTGTGGCATTTTGCAAGATGAAAAACCTTATGCCCAAACTG
>JBEKTV010000225.1:0-2714 GCA_049515675.1 Gammaproteobacteria bacterium
TTAATCAATCCTTTATTATTTTACTATGCGCTTTTTAAAAACAAAAAGCCACAGTGCTATTGATAGGTCAGGATATTTTTTTTATTTGTAAAGGCTGGATTGTTACTAGAATCAAGCAGTTAACAGTTATATTTGCTATTAAGATGTGTGATTGTGGTTCCTTCTCCAAAAATGGAATCAACTTCAATTTTTCCGCCAGACTTTTCAATGATCTCTTTTGCATGCGATAGGCCTAGCCCCTTGCCCGTCACTTTGTTCAAGCTAAATTCTCGTTGAAAGATATTTTCTATATCTTTTTTATTTGGCATTTATATTTTTCTCAAAAATTAATTCATTATTTTTATACCCGATGCGGCGGCGGCAGAAGGTAATTTGGGACATATATATCCCAGCTGCAGCTGACTTCATTTTAAACCATTCTATTTCTTATTGTTTTTTATTAATCAAGTTTTTACGTATGATCGTTAATAATTCTTTAATTTCATCTTCACTAAGCATTCCAAAGAACCTTTTTCTTTTACTATTACCTAATTCGCCGTTATTTTGCATAACAAAGTTTATTAACAAATCAATAAGTTTATCTGGCATATCAACAATTGCTTGAATTTGAATTTTTGATTTGTCATAATTTATTAAGAATTCGATTTCTCTCTCAAAATGGTTATGCAATGTCTCCTCAATACACTCGAATAAATATTCTGCAAAATGTGTAAAATCTATATATTGGTAATAAGCTTTTGTAGCTTGCTTAACAGTTAAAACCCCTTCATCTGTTAAATCAAAATTTTTGATATTTTCAAGAAGAGGTTTTGAATATGATTCTAATATTTGATCATATTCTTTCATTTTTTGTAACATCACCGCAGAGACTGGGAAAATGATTCCTTCTGGCGTAAAGGATAATCTCGTCAATATATAATGAATTAAAAATCGATGAATGCGTCCATTGCCATCTTCGAATGGATGTATGAATACAAAGCCAAATGAAATAACAGCAGCTATGATGACAGGATTTATGCTAGCATTTTCGTTGTTGTCTAACACTTTTATCAATCCTGCCATTAAATCGTTTACATCTTCAGGTTTAGGAGAAATATAATGAATTTTTTGAAAATATTGATTTATATTTTCACCAACATAATTTTGTGTTTCACGATAATCTAAATCTTTAAATCGTGGATCAACAATAATATTTTGCAATTCTATCAATATTTCTTTGGTAAGATGTTCCATCGAAGATGCTTTTTTCAGTACTTCAATAAACCGTGCTATCCTTTGCTTATTAGGCTTTTCACGTTCAATCTCATATGAAGAAAGCGTTTCTTTAGCATACAGATAATGGATGGCACGTGAAATTATTTGAGGAGAATAACTATCTGCTATTTCCTTTGCTTTTGCATCTAATTTCTTGTCTAGATAAGAATTTAGCTTTGAAGTGCGACGCACTATAGGACAAAATTGCTGATTACCAATTAGATTATTATTAATACCGTGTCGAGGACTTTTGATTCCAGAGTAAGTGAAATATTGTTTAGGATCTAGGAGATCAATGTATTTAACTTTATTGCAATCTTCAATATCTAATGTATTTTCTGTTAAATACTCATACAAAAACCATATCATACGGCTATATTTGCTTGTAGGCTGTTGCTGGATATAAGACTCGATTTCTTTTTCTTCAATACGAGCAAAAAATGCATTAAGAATTTCTAAATTAATTCCATCATACTTTAATGCAAATTCTAACTGATTAAATGGATTATGAGTGTCCTCAATATCATAAGTTTTTGGAAAGATGTGGGTTTCTTTACCCTGAATGATTTGAATGCTTCCCCTACCTTTCATTGCAATAAACGAAGAGCGATAGTGTGGTATTACACTTAAATTGAGCTGCCTAATGAGGGCCTCATACCCGATTGCTTTGTTGTCCATCTGTCTTCCCATTGTCATAAAACACGCGCGATTGTTATAAAATACACGCATTGGTATCTATTTGTTATAAAATGTGTGCACATAAGGTAATTATGTCATAAAACGCACGCAAATGTAATAAAACAGACGCTATGGGTAGTTTTTGTTATAAAACGCACGCAAATGTAATAAAATAGACGCTAAAGGTAGTTTTTGTTATAAAACGCACGCCAAATGTATGGCTCTCATGGCTCTGGAACTTTCTGTAAGACCAATGAGATGGTTGGATGCAGTATATAAGGCCCTGCTACGCTAATACATTCTGACTATGAGGTTTTGAATAGATGTTTAGTGGCTTTTGACTTTGCGGTTTTAGGTAGATGGATAGCTACGCAGGGTATAAGTTGTTGTAATTTTTGCTAAGAAGCAAAAAACAACAACTAATAATGGCTACGGGTGGACTCGAACCACCGACCTCAGCATTATGAGTGCCGCGCTCTAACCGGCTGAGCTACGTAGCCTTAGAAGAGCGGCCATTTTCCCTATCCCTGTGTTTAATGTCAACTCTAATGCTTAATCTATCTGGAATTTGATTCAGTATCTGTGTGAGAATTATTACTTATACTTTATATATGGGGTATGTCATTAGAAGTGAGCCATGAAACGCAAAATTCTCGTCATCGATGATGATAAAGTCAACTTACAGTTAATCGAAGGCTATATACGCTTAGGGGAAAACGCTGATCACAACGCTATCACCTGTCAGGATGGCTTTGAAGGGCTGGAAGCACTGAAAAAAGAAT
>JBEKTV010000226.1:0-2712 GCA_049515675.1 Gammaproteobacteria bacterium
ACACAATTGAGATCCCAGGGATTCAATACTTTTCCGTAAAAACTATTTTCGTTAGATGAACCCATGGCGAATTCATCCATATTGGTTTTGCCTAACATCACAAGGCCGCAATCCGCCATTTTATCTACTAATGTGGCGTTATAAGGCGAAATAAAATTATCCAGCATTTTTGATGCGCAAGAAGTTTTAATCCCTTGGGTGCAGAAAATATCTTTATGGGCAAATGGAACTCCGGTCAGTGGACCGGCATCACCTTTGGCGCGTAATTCATCGGCATGTTTTGCTTGTTGCAATGCTTCATCTTCGCAAACAGTGATAAAACTATTGAGCTGTTTGTGTTTTTCGATTTGCTTCAAAAAATGTTGTGTCAGTTCTACGCTGGAAATGGTTTTGTTTGCAAGTTGTTGCTGACAATCAGCAAGGGTAAAATGTGTCATTCAATCACCTGTGGTACTAAATACAATCCGAGTTCTGTAAGCGGCGCAATTTTTTGCATACGCTCGCGCTCATCGCCCTCTGTGACAACATCAGGGCGTAAACGTTGTGTGGCATCAAAGGGATGGGACATAGGTGCTATGCCATCGGTAGGGGTGTTTTGTAACACGGTTACCATTTTGAAAATATTATCTAATTGTGAAGCATAAGCATCGGTTTCTTCCTCGGTCAGCACAAGGCGTGAAAGATTGGCGATTTTCTTAACCTCATCTTTAGTTATTGACATTACTGTTTGCTCCTACGAAAATTTGCACGTATAGTAGTATACGCAAAACATTTATTTGAGAAACAATAAGTTTTGCGTAAGACTTAATGTCGTCTACTATATATTTTATCTTGCCCTAATAGCAAGAGGACATTATATTAACTAATATCATTTATTACAAAGAGAAATCCTATGTTTAAAAAATTACGCGGTCTTTTTTCAAACGATTTGTCTATAGACCTAGGCACAGCGAACACATTAATTTACGTGAGGGATAAAGGCATAGTCCTTGATGAACCTTCTGTTGTAGCGATTCGCCTTGAAAAAGGTCCTAATGGTGCACGTACAGTTGCGGCCGTTGGTCTTGAAGCTAAACGTATGTTGGGTCGTACACCTGGCAATATTACTGCCATTCGTCCATTAAAAGATGGTGTGATTGCTGACTTTCATGTCACTGAAAAAATGTTGCAACACTTTATTGGCAAAGTGCATGAATCACGCTTTTTACGCCCAAGCCCAAGAGTTTTAGTCTGTGTCCCTTGTGGTTCTACCCAAGTTGAACGCAGAGCGATTCGTGAATCTGCATTAGGCGCAGGCGCAAGAGAAGTTTATTTAATTGAAGAACCTATGGCTGCAGCAGTAGGCGCAGGTATGCCGATTGAAGAAGCAACCGGTTCCATGGTTGTGGATATTGGTGGCGGTACTACAGAAGTTGCCATTATTTCCTTAAGCGGAATTGTATATTCTGCCTCTGTACGTATTGGTGGCGACAGATTTGATGAAGCCATTATTAATTACGTACGTCGCAATTACGGCAGCTTAATTGGTGAAGCCACCGCAGAGCGGATTAAACATTTAATCGGTACAGCTTATCCCGGTAATGAAATTAAAGAAATCGAAGTGCGTGGTCGCAATTTAGCCGAAGGTATTCCACGGAGTTTCACATTAAACAGCAATGAAATTCTTGAAGCATTACAAGAACCATTAGCTGGAATTGTCGGTGCAGTACGTACCGCTTTAGAACAAGCGCCACCAGAACTTGCTTCAGATATTGCTGAACAAGGTATGGTATTAACCGGGGGTGGTGCATTATTACGTGATTTGGATCGTTTATTAATGGAAGAAACAGGCCTTCCGGTCATTGTTGCTGAAGATCCCCTCACTTGCGTTGCAAGAGGTGGTGGTCGTGCATTGGAAATGATGGATGAGCGTGGAGGCGATTTATTATCGGCTGAATAGTAGCAAATCACGCCTTTAGTGCGCAAGTTGCTGGCTCAAAAGGAGAACGATCATTCAGGTTTTATTTAAGCGCTCTGCAAGCGTTGGTTTACGATTCTTGTTTTTATTCATCTTATCATTAGGGATGATGGTGATGGATTATAAACAACATCAGTTAGCGCAAGTACGCTCTGTGCTATCAAGTCTTGTCACGCCTATTTTTTTCATAGTGGATTGGCCTTTTGATGTATTGCGCAAGGTTCAAAACCATGTGCATAGTCGTCAAGCTTTGATCCGCGAAAATACTAATCTCAAAAGAGAGCAGGTATTAGCCAATATGCGTTTACAACGCTTACAAACCTTAGAAACTGAAAATAAACGCCTGCGTTTATTGTTGGATTCAGAAGCAGTTACGCATCAACATCGGATTTTAATCGCAGAAATTTTAAAAATAGATTTGGATCCATTTGCTCGCAAAGTCATTATTAATAAAGGCAGCGAGCAAGGGGTTTATCTAGGGCAGCCAATTGTGGATGCCTATGGGATTGTCGGTCAAATTATTGAAGTGGGTTTATTTGATAGCGTGGTGTTATTGATTACTGATATTAATCACGCTATTCCAGTGCAATCTAATCGTAGCGGTGCGCGCGCAGTTGCAACCGGCACGGGCGCTGATCATGAATTAATATTAAGCCATGTGACCACAACTGCAGATATTAAAGAAGGTGATTTATTAGTGAGTTCCGGATTAGGTGGCCTGTTCCCACAAGGTTATCCTGTTGCTAGAGTGACAA
>JBEKTV010000227.1:0-2688 GCA_049515675.1 Gammaproteobacteria bacterium
TAACCATTCTGATGTTATTTGCTGTGTACCCTGCTTTGCAGGTAGTGCTGGCGTTAGTGAATGCGGAGGGATTCGAGAAGCAACACCATTTGTTGACAACTGGCATGCAATCAATAGAAGTGGAATGATTTTATTTTACTCATTGTTGATCACCTATGTTTTACTAGTTTATTTAGTATTTGTGCTATCAATTCTTTTAGTCCTCATCAATGAGTGAATATACCCATAAATTGCCAGTAATTTTCAGCTTAAGTATATAGAAATATTCTTGACAGGATAGTCGACAAAACATCACTTAAACATATCGCAACAAGGTAGCTGATCCATAAACGTCTACCCTCAAGTCCTGATGCCTCTTTTAATGCGAAGAAGTATGTCATTATCTGCCAGATAAAACAGGTCATAAAAAATAGATGGTCTATTAGTCTCAATATCGAGAAATGCATTTCATAGCCGTGAGTTGTGTCCATTTTATAAAATTCGGGGAAAAATGTTTGAATAAACGCTGTACATCCAACCAGGATGATGAATGGGTAGCGTGAAAGAGTCACCATGCCTAGAAAATCAATATACCTCATCCTTTTTTTATTGAAAAATATGGCGCTCATAAAAAATAATGATGACAGCACCAGGCAACTCACTATATTTTGATACATGAGCAAATAAAATGATGGTTTTATTGGTGTATTAATATTAAATGCAAGCACTGAACCAAATATGCCATCCAAATACATTTTGGCAGCGACACCCAGCAGACTCATCAAAACCATAATCACTACACCAATCATTAACGCTTTCATGCCCGCAACTTTCTTGAAAGGATTTAGTAAGATTGACGATTCAATATCATCAAGAGACGATTTCTTATCAAGCGCATCACTCAGGAATTTGTATTCTTTTTCGGAAATTTTTTTTTCCTTGAACATATTCAATAATTTATCTTTTTCTTTACTCATGGTTATCCTCATATTTTTCTTAACATATTAGCTGCATCTTTTGCAGTGATTTTTCCATCTTCCAGCATTTGCAAAATCTTTGACTTTGAGCCTTCTTGCTTATCTTCAATATGATTAATCGTATCAATTAGTGAATTGAGTCGATTACGTAACGTTGGATACGATACATTTTGATTTGCTGCCATCTCTTTCAAGCTTCCGGAGCATTTTACAAAGTCCAAAATAAATCGAAGATCATCTTCAGGAAGTTTTACTAAAGACGGAATTTCAAATTGGCCTTCGAATCTCGTGTGACAATCTACACATTCAATTTTAACAGCCTGTACACGCGAACTGTCACACGATGGGCACTGCGTGATAATTTTCCCCATTAAATACTTACTCCTTAAATTCCAAGAAATACATTTGATACAGGTTTATCATTAACAATTCTGATAATTCGCTCAATATCTGTTTTCACGAATACGTCCCTATGATGAGAGTTCATATAATTCGATATTTGTGATATTCCAGCTTTTATTTCCAAACCAGTTGCTCGCATTACTTGTCGCTTTAACTCGGGGCCTTCATTGTTATTGAGTAATGCGTATACCATTAAACATTTTTGGGATATGCCATGCCGTGAATTAGCAAGGAAGTCGTGATATACGTTAGCACGCATGAGACCGCGTCTATTGTCAAATATCGCAGCGAAAAACCCAAGATGACTTCCAAAAACTGTTCTCGGCAGTCTTCGATATGACTTTATTCCATTAAGCACCTGCTCAATTAGGCTATGCATTTTTATATGTTCATCTTCAATCGATTTTTCTTTTACAGTTACATCATTTAGAGATTTATTTTTGTTATTTGAAGACTGGTTACCTAAGAAAATTGCCGGGCTCTGTTGTAACTCTAGCCCTCTTTTCTGCTCCATGTTTTTAGATACATGAGCCGATTGATTTCCGTGGTCATGAACAGATTTAGCTACATCTTTGTTCCTTGGTTTAAGTTGCTGATATTCAGGCACTTGTGCGCTGTTAACAGAAACTCTCGCACATGGTGGGGCAGCAGAGGTATGTGCGTTTTGCGCACTGGATGTGGACGAATAGAATCTTGCTTCACTGTATGAGCTATTGCTGCGTGTGTGGCTGCTATGAGTTGGCGCACTGTACACTGGTTTCGGGGGCTTTGCCGTTTGCTGCATCCCCCCACTGCATATAGGGCATATAAATAACAAAATACCGTGAAAGCAACGCATGTAGTTAATCCTCATTAAATGGAAGGTTAGTTATTATTCTCTCTTGTTGTGATTTTTCCATGTATACGAAACTTTATATCATATTGATGAGATATTCACAATCGTTAACTAAACATATTCTACTTGATATTATCTTTTATTTATTTATAATTACATTTTATTGACATCTTCTGTAAGTATGAAAGATAGAGATGTTAAGGTTTAGCTGTTAACTATCGAACATAACTATTAATCTTAATCGTATTATTCAGTTTGATATTTTCAAACTATTCAAGCAGTTAAGATAAAGAGTAGGTTAGAAGTTATAAGTTGATCCAGAACTTTATATAATGTGTTATTTATAATCATAAAATCAACAAACGAGGGGAGTTAAACCATGTTAGTGAGTATTATTCATCTAGAAAAGCATAAGGTATTTGCAGCACTTTATAACTATATTTGCACTAATGAAGGTGGGACTGGAATTAGTTTGGAGCAAGCTAAACAAATTAC
>JBEKTV010000228.1:0-2681 GCA_049515675.1 Gammaproteobacteria bacterium
CCAAAAGCCAATTGGTTTATGCATTTTGCGTCTCCAATTCCTCGTGTGTTTGTACTTTATAATAAACAAGGCACAATGCCACTTGCTGATGTAACTGTTTATAGTAATCGCGCAATTATCATGGCCAGATTTTTTAAAGTGTATGCTTTGATAGTGTTTAATGAATTAATTAAAGCATTATTGTTATGGTTTTTTATTCTTTGGGTGGGGCGAAAAATTTTAAGCAAACCTTTAGAAAAATTAACCCTAGCAACTATGGAAATGGCGCAAGGTCGTACCAGTAAAGTTAAACTTAAAAAACACGGCAGCAAAACCACAGAGCTTGATGTGCTTGCAGATTCTTTCAATACTATGGTGGATAAAATTCATTCCGCACAAGCAGGTTTATTACACACTAAACGCCATTTAGCCGATATTATTGATGCCATGCCGTCTGCTTTACTTGCGATTACTATTGAAGGCGTAGTGACTGATTGCAATCTACAAGCAGAAAAAATGACCAAGATAGATAGAAAGAAAGCCATCGGTATGCAATATACTGATTTATTTCCGCTACTTAAAAATTTTGAAGATGTGCTCGTGCAGGTAATCACTCAAAATCAAGCGCAGAAAGTACAAAATGTACTTATTTTGGAAAAAACCGGTCGACGTTATATCGATATTATTTTATATCCATTATTGGATGAAGACCCACCAGGCATAGTGATTCGCTTAGACGATATGACCAGTCAAGTGAAAATTCAAGAAAAATTATTAAAGCAAGAAAAATTGCAATCGACATTAAAATTAGCCGCAGGAATTGCGCATGAAATTAATAATCCATTAGGCGCAGTATTACAAGGCGTGCAAACAGTTAAACGCAGACTTAGCACAGATTTAGCAAAAAATCAGGAAGTTGCAACTGATATTCAAATTGATTTAAACAAGTTAATACAATATTGTGAAAGTCGCGAAATTTTTAAATTTCTAGAAAGTATTCAACTCTCTGGCGAGCAAGCAGCAAAAGTGATAGCAACTTTATTAGATTTTACTCCACGCGCTGAAGTGAATTATCAACCTTATAGTTTAGAAAAAATTATAGAGCGTGCATTATTGCATTTGCCACAAGACCCACTGCTACGTAAAACACAAATTCTACAACTAGTTCATTTTGATAAACAATACACGCCTGAATTACCTGATATTAAATGCCAACCTTTAGAAATCGAGCGGGTATTAATAGGCATTCTTAAAAACGCAGTACAAGCAACAGAGGCCACACAAAACACACGCCCACCCGAAGTGATTATCCGTACTTATACAGAAAAAGGCTGGGTTTGTATCGATATCGAAGATAACGGTATAGGTATGAATGAAGAAGAAAAATCGCATTTATTCGAATTATTCTTTACCACCAAAGGCGTAGGCATAGGCACCGGAATGGATTTAGCCATGGCTTATCATATTGTCAAAGTTTCACATCAAGGTAAAATCCGCGTGGATAGTATTAGAGGGCAGGGGACAAAAGTAACACTGCAGTTTCCGCAAGTTTTAGTGAAGGAATAATAGATTATTTGACTTATCAATGAATTAATATACATTTAATAAATCATGGATGACTTCAAAAAACTACTTATTTTATCTGCACCACTGCTTTGTTTATCAAGCGGCAATGCATTTGCTGATTATGATGAACTTGATGGTTTATTTTTAAGCATAGAAGCGGGTGTATCATTTCTTGATAGCCCAAATAATATCACTGTTGAACCTATGCCAGGGGTTAATTTCCCAGACGATTATGTCAATAGCGGTATTGATAATGTTGGCATCGTAGGTGCAGGTCTAGGTTATGCTTTTACGCTAAATGATGATGACGATTGGTTTTTCGAAAATCGCCTTGGCCTATATTATGATTATTATTCCAAAGGCAAAGTAGATGGTTATATCAATAAATGGCAAACCACAAAAACTTATGACTATACCTTTACTGTCAACTCAAATACTTTATGGCTTGGCGATCAACTCGATCTATTTGAATGGAATGAACTCATACCTTTTGTTGAAGTCGGCCTAGGTATTGCCTGGAATACCGCAGGAAAATACAGCGAGACACCATTACCTGAGGTACCAGAACAAGACAGACGCGATGAAAGTGCAGCATTTGCTGACCACACAAGGACAGAATTTGCTTGGCGGGTTGGTGCAGGTATAAATGTTGATTTACAAGATTGGACTCATGGCTTAACTGCTGGCATATTATACCGTTTTGTCGATTTAGGCACTGCAAAAACCGGCGCTTCTGAAAATTATCCAACAGTAGTTAACAGTCTTGAAACCAAATTACGCTCAAATGAATTGTTAGGCAACATACGTTACGACTTTTAAAGAGGACTTGTTATGCGCATATTATCTCTGATTGGGTTTATTTTATTGAACTTTATCAGTATCACTTATGCAGGCTATGGCATAGATTGTACAAAGCCGGTATTAAATGCGCTTTCCCTCAACGTGCCGACTAGTTTTGAAATGACGTGCACTAACAACACCACTGCCACTTTTTCTTATTTTGATCTCAGTATAAAAGAATTAGATAAACTGCCACCAGCTACTGTTGATTTTACAGTGACTTGGCCGCATACAGAAAAAGATATTAGACCAGGTGATGTTGGCGTCGTCAGTGGCACAATTATATTTCCAGCCTC
>JBEKTV010000229.1:0-2667 GCA_049515675.1 Gammaproteobacteria bacterium
GGTTTAAAAACTCAATCTTCAGGTTCTAAAGATAATCTTCAAGCTTATAAAACTGCACTTCAAGAAAGAAAGGTAAAAGATTTTGAAGAAAAAATTAAAGCTGAAGCACTTGCTCGATTACGTGCAGAAAATGCGATAGCATCAGCTGCTGCACCCAAAAAACCAGTAGTGAGCAGAAGACAATCTGATCAGGCTATGCAGCCTAAACCACAAAGAGATGCAGCTACAGCGGCATTGATAGATGGTAGTGATGAAAGAAGACGTTCTTATCATGGGTTTGCTTCAAAAAGATAATTTTATCTTTTATTAAAAAGCGCCTTATCGGCGCTTTTTTTTTGCATCTTACTTTAATTTCTCTTTCAACAAATCATTCAACTGTTGTGGATTGGCTTTACCTTGAGTGGCTTTCATCGCTTGTCCTACGAAAAATGCAAATAGTTTATCTTTGCCGGCTTTGTAATCTGCCAATTGCTGTGGATTATTTTTAATAATTTCATCGACAATTTTTTCGATGGCGCCAAGATCAGTGACTTGTTTTAAGCCTTGTTTTTCAATAATAGCATCAGCACTACCTTCACCTTGCCACATATGAACAAACACAGTTTTTGCAATTTTACCCGAAATGGTATTATCCGTAATGCGTTGCAATAATTGGCCTAAATCTTCCGCTTTAATGGGGGATTCGCTAATCGAGAGATTTTCTTTATTCACTGCTGCTAATAATTCGCCCATTACCCAGTTGGCAGAAAGCTTAGGTTCATTGGCAACTTTGACAACCGCTTCATAATAATCAGCAAGGTCGCGTGAACTGCTTAATACATTGGCATCGTAACTACTCAAACCATATTGCTTGGTAAACCTATCGCGTTTTTCTTGTGGCAGTTCTGGCATGGTGATTTTGATTTTGGCAATTAAGTCTTCGCTCACAGCTACTGGCAATAAATCAGGATCGGGGAAGTAGCGATAATCATTGGCTTCTTCTTTACTGCGCATGGTGCGGGTAGTATTAGTATCGGCATCATATAGGCGCGTTTCTTGCGTAATCGTGCCGCCATTTTCTATGACTTCAATTTGTCGCTCCACTTCATAATTAATGGCTTTTTCGACAAACCTAAAAGAATTAATATTTTTTAATTCGGTACGGGTGCCAAGCTTTGTTTCACCCATAGGACGAATAGAAACGTTAGCATCGCAGCGAAAAGATCCTTCTTGCATATTGCCATCGCAAATTCCTAAATAACGCACTAAAGTATGCAGTGTTTTTAAATAGGCAACCGCTTCAGCGCTTGAGCGCATATCAGGCTCAGATACAATTTCCAGTAATGGCGTGCCGGCGCGATTTAAATCAATTCCGGTCATACCACGAAAATCTTCGTGCAGAGATTTTCCCGCATCTTCTTCTAAATGCGCGCGGGTAATGCCGATACGTTTAGGCGTACCATCTTCTAATACGATATCTAAATAACCTTTACCCACAACAGGAATTTCATATTGACTGATTTGATAACCTTTAGGTAAATCCGGATAAAAATAATTTTTACGGGCAAAAATCGATAAAGGCGCAATATGCGCATTGGCCGCCAAACCAAATTTAATGGCCATATGCAGTGTTGCTTCATTCAACACCGGTAATACACCCGGCATACCTAAATCAATCGCGCAAGCTTGGGTATTCGGCATCGCGCCATAAGCGGTTGCTGCGCCTGAAAATATTTTTGATTGTGTAGCCAATTGGGCGTGGACTTCAAGTCCTATGACAACTTCCCATTTCATAATATGATCTCCGGTACTTTTTGATGGTGGTCGGTTGTTTGCTGGAATTGATGCGCGATATTGAGCAATTTACTCTCGCTTAAATGATTGCCAATCAATTGCATACCGACAGGTAGTTTTCCGCTAAATCCGCAGGGAATATTAATGGCAGGTAATCCAGCCATATTCACCGCAATGGTATAAATATCGGATAAATACATTTTTACGGGATCATTTGATTTCTCGCCAATTTTAAATGCTGGATCGGGTGTGGTGGGCGATAAAATCACATCCACGTTTTTAAAGGCATTTTGATAATCTTGCGCCAGTAATCTTCTGGCTTGTTGTGCTTTTAAATAATAGGCATCGTAATAACCTGAAGATAATACATAAGTGCCTATCATGATGCGGCGTTTGACTTCGCTGCCAAACGCTTCACTGCGTGAGCGCTGATATAAATCCAATAAATTTTCAGGCTTGTTGGCGCGATAACCGTAACGTACACCATCATAACGCGCTAAATTTGAAGAGCATTCCGCAGATGCAATCACGTAATATGTAGGTACGGCTAATTGATAATGCGGTAAATCAATTTCGACAAATGTTGCGCCTAATTGTTCTAATACCGTTTTGGATTCATCTATGGCGGCTTTGATATCAGGATGTAATCCTTGACCAAAGAAACTTGGAATCACGCCAATGCGTAAACCTTTTAAACTGTCATTTAAATGGGCTGTGTAATCAGGAACGTCTACATCTAAACTGGTAGAATCGCGTTTATCAAATCCTGCCATGACATTTAATAAAATCGCCGCGTCTTGTGCAGTTTGGGTCATAGGACCTGCTTGATCTAAACTTGATGCAAAAGCAATCATGCCATAGCGCGAAATTCTGCCATAAGTCGGTTTTAGTCCA
>JBEKTV010000230.1:0-2665 GCA_049515675.1 Gammaproteobacteria bacterium
AAACCTTGGCCAAAGACAAATCAAAAAACTGTAAGCAATAATTTTCCTTCTTTGACAGGCATTAGACTTGAGTATAGATTTTTAATTCAACAATGCTGGCATACCGACCCTTTACAACGTCCAGATGCACAAACCATCTTGCAAAAAATTAAAAACTTAAAGCCTGCAACTGCTGACGAACTTGATTCATCCTATACTGAAGCACAAACTTTAGAAGCGCATTCAAAATATGAAGATGCAGCATTGATATATGAGCAAGACGCAAAACAAGGTCATAGTAAATCTGCCTATTGTTTAGGCATGCTTTATGCTAATAAAAAACTGAGTTCGAATCAACATGCCATGCTCTACTATTTAAGACAATCAGCAAATGCTAATTATTATCGGGCAGAATACAATCTTGCTCGTGTTTATGAAAAAGGTGAGCTTGCACCACAAAACGCTGAGCAAGCTTTAATGTTTTACCAAAAAGTTGTTGATAATCCAAGCACGCCGGATGACATTAGAACTAGCGCAAAAAATAAAATAGCGACATTGAGTCTTACATCAGATCTTTCTAAAGTTTATATAGATCCTTTGAAATATAAGAAATAAAACAATTTAGCATTTTATAAGACAAGTAAATTCTTTACCACATCTGGAACAGGCACAGGTCTTGTTGTTTTAGCATCGATGGACACCAAAATACCCTTACCAATTGCATACAAAGCGTGATCATCTTGCTCATCATGAAAGGTATAATAAAGCGTAAATGTGGTGCGCGACATTTCGGCGAAATATTGTTTTACTCGGATTGTTTTAGGATAAACCAGCGGTTTTTTAAAGTCGCATTCTGCATGTACTAACACATATTGCGTATTTTTATTTTCCAGAATTTTTGCGAAATAGCTCGCGCGGGTTTCGGCCATGTAATCAAAATAACGGGCATTGTTTACGTGTTGATAAGCATCCATGTCTACCCAGCGGATGGGGATTATGCAGGTACTGAGTTGTCGGCAACTTGATAAATCAATATGTTTCATTCATTTTCATCCTGAATTTGAATCATTCCCTCAAAAACCCGCACTGGATATGTTTTTAAATCTTCATACGCAGGCGCACTACAGACTTTTCCGGTTTTAATGCAAAACTTTGCACCATGTAGCGGACAAATAATATTATCACCTTCAATGGGCGCATCGTCTAATTCAAACATAGCATGCGTACACATAGATTCAATAGCCGCATACTCGCCATTTAAATTAAATACGGCGACGCGCGTACCATCATCCAAATCATAAAAAGCACGCTCGCCACTTGCTAATTGATTTTCTGCGATGACAGTATGCCAAGACATTATAACATCCCCAACTGTAATTTAGCGGCTTCAGACATTAAAGCCTGATTCCAGGGTGGATCGAATACTAATTGAATATCAGTTGAAGTGACATGACGAATTTTTTTTAATTTAGCTTCAATTTCGCTAATCATCACAGGCCCCATAGAACAACCGGGCGCGGTTAATGTCATTTCAATAATTACATGATTTTCATTTGGGGTGGGATGTGTCACTTCACAGCGATATACTAAACCTAATTCGGTAATATTCACGGGGATTTCTGGGTCATAACAAGTTGAAAGTACGCCCCAAACTTGTTCTACATCAACCATGCCTGTATCATTCTCAACATCGATTGGTGATTCTTCTATTTCAAAACCCAAAGCATCGGCATCTTTATTTTCAATGCGTACTAAATTACCGTGTAATTCTACTGTGTAACTGCCGCCTAACGCTTGGGTTAACATCACCGCTTCGCCTTTACGCAAAGTTACAGGGGTTGCAGATGGAATTAATCTTGCATCACAATCACGATTTAAAGTAATTAAATTTGCGCGCAGTTGAATCATTATTCGGTACTCGCTGGTGTTTCATTATGTGCTAATGCATTTTGTAAAGTATGCCACGCAAGCGTTGCGCATTTAACCCGCGCCGGAAATTCACGTACGCCTGATAATACGGCTAATTTTCCTAAGCGTTCATCAGGTTCAGCATCGGTTGTTAATATACCGTGAAATAATTCAAAAGCACTTTCAGCTTCTTGAATTGACTTGCCCGTTAAACTTTCACACATAAGTGAAGCTGAGGCAACAGAGATTGCACAACCTTGGCCTTGAAAACCCATTTCAGTAATCGTGTTATTATTAATTTTAAGCTCTAAGGTAATGTGATCCCCACATAAAGGATTAAACCCGTGCCCTGTGCAACTAGGGTCTTCAAGCTTACAAAAATGCCGTGGATTTGATCCATGTTCAATAATGACTTCTTGATAAAGTTCGCGCAAGTGATTCATGAGAAAATTTCCTTTACTTGATATAATGCGGCAACACATTTTTCAATTTCATCAGTCGTATTATAAAACGTCATGGAAATACGCGCGGTTGCAGGCACATTAAAGCGTTTCATCAAAGGCATTGTGCAATGATGACCCGCACGAATCGCAACACCTTCTCTATCTAAAATAGTCGCTATATCATGTGGATGGGCTTTATCCATCACAAAAGAAATAATACTGCCTTTATTTTCAGCTTGACCGATTATACGAAGCCCAGGGATTGCTTGTAATTTATCTTGTGCGTAGTTTAATAATTTTTTCTCTTGCGCAATAATATTGTTAAAACCTAATTG
>JBEKTV010000231.1:0-2661 GCA_049515675.1 Gammaproteobacteria bacterium
AGGAATTTTTTGTTAGCTGAAATATCAGCTAGATGTAAACGCATAGGGCGGTGGTCTAAAAATAAGCCTGTATCTAGATAATCATGCAGATTCACTAATAGCTTACATCTGCCCTCCTCTACCGTAATAAATTTATTTTGAGTGCTTAGTTTTTCATATTGGGAATGATCTTTTTGTTGCCGACGTTGTTTGACGACAATGTGATCCCGTGGAATATCTAATACAGAGGGAATGGCATTAACAATCTGGTTTAATCGCTCATGCGCTTTTTCTGGATCTATGGTTTTTGGTGCTGCGTATTCTTGTACGTGGGCCCAGTCGTTGTAAATATCTATGGCGACTGAATATTCGGGCATGTCTGCGTCGTAAATGCGGTAGGCATGGATATGATTTTTTTCTACCCAGGATTTTAGCGATTTTTGATTTTTACGTAGACGGTTTGCGAACATTTCAGATTCGGGGGATAATTCAGGTGCTGCTGAAATATTTTTTGCTCCGGCGGATACAAACCATTCGGGTGATATTGTCATCAATAATAATTTACAGGCAATAGTCCCATTAAAAAACGAATAATTTTTCCTAGCGCGGATCCCCATGACTTTGCCTAAATCTGGGTCGCCTAAAATCATAGCCACCTGCCAATTTAAAAATTTCTCGCGTAAACGTTCACCAAAAAATTGATATAAAGGTTTTAGCGTTTCACTCTCACCTAAGCGCTCACCATAAGGTGGGTTGGAAATTAAAAATCCGGGTTTATCGCCATGATGTGTCGGCGGAACCAATTGGGATAATTCTCGTACTTGGATATCGATTAAATTTTCAAGACCTGCGCGTTCTATATTTTCCCGCGCTTGCGAGACAGCGCGCGGGCTGGCATCATAGCCACGCATGTCGGGTAATTTTCTGGCTAAACCTTGTTTTTCTCGCGCCACTGCTTCGGTGACTAATTTATCCCATAATTTGGCATCATGTTTTAACCATTTAGTAAATCCAAATTTTCTGCGCAATAATCCCGGAGCGGTATCAGTGACAATTAAACCTGCTTCAATTAATAAAGTTCCAGATCCACACATAGGGTCGACGACATAAGGATATTGAGACCAATCTTTTGCAAAACCTGATCGAATTAAAAGTGCTGCTGCTAAATTTTCTTTCATAGGTGCATCTAACATTGCGTCACTACGATAACCACGCTTATGTAAACTCTCACCTGATAAATCTAAACTCAAGGTTAATTTATCACCATACAAATGCGCATTGATACGTATGTCTGGGTCATTGAGCGCAACACTTGGCCGCAGCCCTACTTTTTGGCGAAATTGGTCGGCTATGGCATCTTTAACCACTTGCGATCCATATTGCGTATTTTGAATTAAACCCGACAAGCCTGAAAAATCAATTTTAAAAGTGTGATCAGCTGAAAAATGTGCTGGCCAATTAATACTGGCAACCCCGCGCGAAATTGAGGCAAGATCGGTTATTTCTATCGTTTTTAATTGTAATAATACATGATTGGCCAAACGCGACCATAAACATATGCGATACGCCGCTTCCAGCGAGGCATTAAAATAAACACCGGTTAAAGTTTCTTTACAATCTGTTGCGCCTAATTGCGTGAGTTCGTCTTTGAGCAAACCTTCGATTAACTTAGGACAGTTGGCAAAATAGGCATAATCCATTAGCAAACCTGCTTAATGCGCAGCAAAACATCTTCATCAATACCTCGCATTAATTTGCCTATAAATTGATGCTGACGTCGTTTGGCTTTATCGCTGCTGATGGTTTTAGCCGCATTAATGGCTTTTAATAAATCAGGGGGTAAATCTAAGGCCGCGAGCTGGTTTGCATTAAGCGTGACTAGGACTTCACCTAGCTTTTGCAAGGCATGCATATCGCGTTTATTTTGGCTTTTTGAGGGTTTTTCAAATTCGTACATAATTGAATTTTAAAGAAATACATAGGTAAAGTCAAATAACCAATTTAACCTAAATCCAGTAAATTTACATTTCCGCCTATCGCGGCAGTATTGATTGTAATCGTTTTTTCCGTGACAAATCTGGATAAATAATGCGGGCCACCGGCTTTAGGACCTGTACCAGAACAGCGCTGTCCGCCAAATGGCTGAACGCCGACAACTGCGCCTATGATATTACGATTCACATAATTATTGCCTACAAATGTATGTCTAATCATCTCATTTACAAAAGGCTCAATCCGACTTTGTATCCCTAAAGTTAAACCATAACCGGTATCATTTAAATCTTGAATAATTATAGGTAAATCCTTACGTTTATAACGCAGCACATGTAACACAGGTCCAAAGACCTCGCGGCTTAATACTTTAATATTATCAATTTCAATCAAAGTGGGCGCAACAAATGAATCAGATAAATCAGGCAGCGTCACTTGATAAATTAATTTTTGCGTATTTTTTCTTTGTTGAATATGTTTATTTAATTCCGATTTGGCATTATTATCAATCACAGGGCCTACATCTGTTGAGAGCAAACTTGTATCGCCAATGCTTAATTCAGCCATGGCACCGCGTAACATTTCTATACAAGGATCAAATATTTCATCTTGTATGCATAAAATGCGTAAAGCACTGCAACGTTGTCCGGCACTATTAAATGCTGAAGTGATAGCATCACTCACCACTTG
>JBEKTV010000232.1:0-5098 GCA_049515675.1 Gammaproteobacteria bacterium
GTTATCCGTTGTCCATATTCAAGATCGATTTCAATATTTTGGGTAATCAAATATTGGATGCCGCCATCGGCATTGTAACCTTCAGATTTATCGGGCCCAGCTTTGGTTTGACCATATACTTCAAGGTAGAATTGAAATGAGGGTTGAGGTTGCCAAATAAAGACTAGGTCGGGATTAAAACTATTATAACGTTGACCGCCTTGATCATTTTTTGCGGTAGTTTCTGAGGTATATCCGAACATGAATGCTATGGAAGTGGTTTTTGAGGTGTCATAACTGATGAGGCCATTGATTGCTACGCCTAAACCTTCACTGCCAAAATTTTCATCTCCAGAAGGGAGTGTGAATAAACTTTCAGCGCCATATACAAAACCGCCAATCGGTACAAATTGATGTTTATAGGCAACAGTGGTTGCGGTATAACCAAAACGTGCGGACTGGTTTTCCGGATAATCGGCATTATAATTTGGCAGCAAAACACTCACTTCATTACCATGTTGCAAGCCTAAACGCACTAGCGCTTCTGGTAAATTATAGGCATGACCCGATTCAGGGTATAATTCTTGATATTGAGCGCCCATTTCAATGACTACGTCTCCTGGTTTTACCGCGCAGACACTATCGGCTATAGTGGGACGATTTAAAACGGCTAGCAAACCGGCGCAAGGATCGTATGTCGCATCTGCCCAACAAATATTGGGAAACATGCAAAGAAAAAATATTTTTTTGTATAAAGCTTTAATGTTCATGTATCTTTAGTTTAGCACTAGGAATCAATTAATATGACATGGGCCATCATTTCTGAAACATCTTTATGTTTGGAGCGAGCAACACATCTTGCACAGCAACTGCAATTGCCGATTTTATTACCCTCTGATTTACAGCCAGAATATATATTAGCCGTGACGCCAGATGGTCTGGAAGTGCGATTAAAAAATACTAAGCCCATATCTGTAGATTTTCTTGCGCCTGGTTTTTTACGACGCTTACACAGCATCACAGCACGAGAACCTTTATTGCGTGCAGTGGGATTGAAAAAAAATATACCGCTGAACATTTTAGATGTCACCGCAGGGTTTGGCATCGATGCTTGTATACTCGCGTATGCGGGCGCGCATGTGACTTTATTAGAACGTGAACCTATCATGGGATTATTATTACAAGACGGTTTAGCGCGCGCGAAAGCCCAAGGCGAATTAATGTCGGTTGCTGCACGTATGCATTGTGAAATAGTGGATGCTAAAGATTATTTAAGCGCATTGACTGAAAAAAATTATCCCGATGTGATTTATTTAGATCCTATGTTTGTTCATCCTAAATCTGCATTACCCAATAAACAAATGCAATTTTTGCAGCATTTGAGTGATGACAGTGATGCCGATCAATTACTTAATTTAGCCCTCAAGTGCGCCCATAAACGAGTGGTCATAAAAAGATCAATTAATGCGCCCTATTTAGCTGGATTAAAGCCGGATATGAGTATTAAAAGTAAGTTGTTGCGCTTTGATGTGTTTTTGTGATAGAATCACTTCCCTTTTTAAAAATTTAATGGTGTTGTGATGTTGCCGTCTACCGTGACCTCTTTTATCTGGTATTTTGTTAAACCCTATCGCTATGGGTTTTTGGCAGTGATTGGGTTGTCACTTATTTGGGCGACCAATGAGGCGTTTTTTGCTTATTTTATCAAATGGATAGTAGATGAGCTCACGGCAAAGAGCACCAGTAAAGAAACCATATCACTTTTTGCTATTACGCCGCTGGTGTTTATTTTTATTGGTTGGACGCTAATGGATATTGCCATGCGCGTACAAGGTTTTGTTTTGCGCAATTTATTTCCACGTTTTCGGGCGAGTATTCGTGAAACCGTGTTTTCATATGTGCAGCAACATTCGCATAAATATTTTAGCGAGCGCTTTGCGGGTAAAATTGCTAATAAATTATCGGACTTACCGAATGCGAGTGAGCGTATTGTTGAAATCGTTTGCGTGAATTGCATTCCCATTCTCTTTACTTTAGTGCTCGCGATTTCTTTATTATGGAATACCAATCCAAAATTTGCTGGCATTATGATCATTTGGTTTTGCTTACATATGGGGGCGTTATTTGCGTTTGCACCTTATTGTAACCGCTTGTTTTCCGATCATGCAGATGCGGTCAGCACCTTAAATGGTAAGGTCGTTGATTGTTTTAGCAATATCATGAACGTGCGACTGTTTGCACGCATCAAGTTTGAAAAAGAATATTTTGCAAGTTATCAAAACGATGAAATTAAAAAAGCACGTAAGGCCTTATTGTATTTAGAAATTATGCGACTGATACAAGGCGTATCCGGGCTGTTTTTAATTTTCGTGATGTTGATTACCATGATTAAATTTTGGCAACAAGGTTTGATTACTATTGGTGATTTTAGCTTAATCGCCATTTTATCTTTTAATATGCTCGGCATGATTTGGTGGCTGAGTTTTCAAATCCTGCAATTATTTAAAGAAGTGGGTACTTTAAAAGCCGCCTTATCTTTAGTGGTAAATCCCTTAGAGATTACCGATAGTGTTGATGCTAAACCACTCGTTGTGACAAAAGGTGAAATTAAATTTGATAATGTGAGTTTTTATTATCGCAAACAAAATCGTTTGTTTGAAAATAAATCGATTACCCATGATTCCACAAGATACCAGTTTATTCCATAGAACTTTAATGGAAAATATTCGCTACGGTCGTATTAATGCAACAGATGAAGAAGTTTATCAAGCTGCAAAATTAGCGCACTGCGATGAATTTATTACTAAGTTACCAGAAGGGTATAATGCATTAGTCGGTGAGCGCGGCGTAAAATTATCAACCGGGCAACGACAACGCATCGCCATCGCACGCGCAATTTTAAAAAATGCCCCGATTTTAATTTTAGATGAAGCGACAGCAAGTTTAGATTCAGTCACGGAAGAACTTATTCAAGAGAGCTTAGAAAAACTCATGCAAAATAAAACTACTCTAGTCATCGCCCATCGTTTATCAACCTTATCACACATGGACAGAATCCTAGTATTCGAAAATGGCCATGTCGTGGAATCTGGTACGCAAGCACAATTACTTGCAAAAGAAGGTCATTTCTCTAGACTTTGGAAAATGCAAGCCGGCGGCTTTTTGCCGGCTTAGTTTTGGCCCTATTCTAGGCCTTCGGCTGTCAGCGGCTTATAGAATAAAAGTTTGAGTTCGCATCAAATACTATTCTGAAAAATTAAATACAAGGCCATGAACAGGGCAACGCATAAAAATAATTTTTCTACCCATTTATCACCTTTTTTGATTCCATATAAAGCACCAAAATAAGTGCCTAAAGTCATGGCTATTAAAATAATACCGGCATAATGCCAATTAATGATCTGGGTTTCGTAATAAACGATAATGGCAACAATGGCAATAAACAAATTGATAATAGTGCGCGTCCCTGCAGCTTCTAAAAACGAGAGACTAAAAGAGGAGATTAAAATAAAATTTAATAAAATGCCTTGACCACCAAACATGCCGCTTAAAAATCCCGTGCCACCTAATAAGAGATAACCGATGATGGTTTTTAGAAGGGGAGGCAAGCTAGGCAGCGGTAATGTAAATTTATATTTTTGTAAGACCATGAGTGCTATCACGACCAACATTACTATCCCTAATCCTTGTTGTATTAACTCAGGTGATAGTGATACTAAGTAAAAAGCACCGCCAATAGCACCTACACAAGCAAATAATGCGCCTAGCAATCCTACAGTATAATTTACTTTTTTTTCTTTTTTAAAACCGTACCAGGCAGCAATGGTTGAACCTACAACACCAAAACGTGTTGTTGCGATTGCTTCAGCAGGTGTAAAGCCTAAAAATATACAAGTAGGCACACTTAAGAGTGCACTACCACCGGTCGTGGCACCAATAAAATTAAAGATAAATATAGCGACAAAAATAACAGTGCTATTGAGTAAAAAGGTGCTGTCCATGATTTTTAGATTTACTCCGTGATCCATCCCCAAATTTTTACGGTATCTTTTCTTTGGCGTTGTTCTTCATCATGAGCAAGAAGACCGCTGATGCGCGTTAAGATATTAAAAAGCGAGGCCATCGCATCAATGTTTTTTGCCTGATAATCGCTAAAAAAGTTATTCAGAAAGCCGCTCCAATAAATATCAGAATTAGGTGGTAGTATCAAGGGTTTGTGATGATAGGTTAATAAACCTGAACTAAATATTTCACGCATGATGTTAATAATAGGTAACATGATATCTTGAGGATACAAGCTTTGAATGCCTTGCTCAACCAAACAAATGCGCGGGTCAATACCATTATCATCAAGACCTTTAAAAATATAGTGACCAAATCCAGAGACAATTTCATCTTTATCTAAAATAGCTTGTAACTTCTCTTGAATAATGTTTTTTATTTTTGTCTTATCGTCAATAATGGAAAGTTTTTGCGCTTGTACAGTATTTTGAATATCAATTAACAAACGCATGCTTTTAATGCGTGCGGAAGTATGCTTTTCGCCCGTCATGTTTGCAAGACCTGCTACTAATGCAGATATAACATCAGCACGAGAACAGGTATTGATGCGTGTAGCTATTGCTGAAGGCGCTAAACCCATGTCCATCCACGCGATCATCATCTGTGTAAAGTTTTTCAGTAATAGGGGATTTTTATAATCTTTGCCTATCATATAAAGTAAATTTTCAATAAGGTTTAAATTAGGATTAGGTGAAACAGGTTTTCTACCCATATATTTATTAAATAGGTGAGCGACCACAACAAAAGCATATGTAACAATATTAATATGATCTTTATCATTTTCATAAGAAAGAGATAAGAGTAACATTTGCAAAAGAATAAGCGGCTTTTCTTCGAGGGAAGGGATGCAGAGTAATGATTTTTCTAGTTTAAGATCGGTAGATAAAGCCGCTTTAATTTTTTGTTCAAAAGCTAATAACTCTGCTTTGTTGGGCTCATTTTTGTTGAAAAGAACATATAGCGCTTCTTCATAACTTCTATAGACTAGGCCTGAACCAGGCTCTAACAAAGAATAGCCACGTACAAATACTTTCTTACCTTTTGTGTCGGCGAGAGG
>JBEKTV010000233.1:0-2645 GCA_049515675.1 Gammaproteobacteria bacterium
TTCGCCTAATAACCAAATATTGTTTTTTTGTAAAATAATAATACGGTGATATTCTTGGTTGTTGATTTCTGCAGTTAGAGCATTATGATCAAGTTGAACTGGATTGATTTTGTAGTCATGATTTTGATAGAAAATTGTATAACTGGAGTTGTTAAATTCAATGGCTAATTCATAAGATTGATTTGCGTGATTTAAAATTATTTTTTGTATTGAAGGGGTGTTCAAGCGCCAAGCATTATTAAATTGCCAGGGTGAAATGCTGTGAATTTTTTTGTTTTCATGAGTGATAAAACCTAGTGCTGCGAGAATGATGTCTATATCTGTAATGGGCTTTGGTTTACATAATTCTGGATGTGTATCTATGTAATGAGTGTCTACTGGATGCTCGGTGATATGTGGATTTTCTGCGCATGCGCGTAGGAAATTTAAATTGGTTTTTAATCCTGCAATGTGGGTTTGCTTTAGCGCATTAGATAATGCTTGCCAAGCATTTTTGTGATTATCTGCATGAACTAATAATTTGGCTAATAAAGGGTCGTAATAAATGGTGATTTTATCGCCTATTTTTATACCGTTGTCGAATCTTACATTTTCTGGATACTCTAAATAGAGAATCTCGCCTGTGCTTGGCAAGAAATCTTCACTTGGATCTTCTGCGTAAATGCGCGCCTCAATGGCAACGCCACTCATTTTTAAATCATTTTGTTTGAGTGATAGTTTTTCACCCGCGGCTACATATAATTGCTGTTCAACTAAATCTATACCAGTAATTAATTCTGTAACACCGTGTTCTACTTGTAACCTTGTGTTCATTTCCATAAAATAAAATTTTTCATTTCCATCTAATAGAAATTCAAAAGTACCCAAACCTATGTAATTTATCCCCCGCACAATATTTAGCGCAGCCTCGCCCATTTTTTCGCGTAAGGATTGCGACAATTGCATTGCGGGTGCTTGTTCTATGACTTTTTGATAACGTCTTTGCAGTGAGCAATCGCGCTCGAATAAATAAACTGCGTTTTGATGTTTATCGGCTAGCACTTGGATTTCTATGTGTCTTGGCTGGGTTAAATATTTTTCTATGATGACTTCATCATTGCCAAAACTATTTAAGGCTTCGCGTTTTGCGCTCGCTAAATTTTCGGCAAAATCTTTTTCCTGCCAGACGATGCGCATGCCTTTGCCACCACCGCCGGCGACCGGTTTGATTAATAATGGAAATGTTTTATCATCGGATAAAACTGGACAGCCATATTTTGCTGCTAATTTTTTGGCTTCGTTTTTCAAGCCCATGTCATGAATGTTTTTACTGCTAGGCCCTACGAAAATAATATTGGCGTCTTCACAGGCTTTGGCAAATTCGGCATTTTCTGACAAAAAACCATAACCTGGATGAATGGCATCGGCTTTAATATTTTTTGCAAGGGTAATAATTTTATTGATGTTGAGATAACTGTCAATTGCTGGCGCAGGACCAATGTGAAAAGCTTCATCCGCTTCAGTCACATATAATGATTTACTATCCACATCTGAATAAATAGCAATGGTTGTGATATTTAATTTTTTTGCAGTTTTGATAATGCGGCAAGCAATTTCCCCGCGGTTCGCTATCAATAAACGTTTAAACATGTTTGTTCTCGAAAAATGCATTGAGTCGTGCTTGCGCAGCATCTGTTTTGCGAATTTGATCTAACAATTCTGCTGTGAATTTAACACGGTCATTTGGATTGAGCGTAATCACATCGCGACATAATTCTTTTACCGCGCGCAAAGCATGAGGTTCATTGGCTAATAAATTGTTAATAACCTCAGCAAGTGTATCATTTAATGTGCCCACTGGTGTGACATGATGAATAAGGCCTATGCGCTGTGCCTCATGTGTAGAAATTCTTTCTGCACTTAACATAATGCGTTTCGCAGCACGAACCCCGATGGCCTCTATTAAATAAGGACTGATTATTGCGGGAATTAAACCTAATTTAACTTCAGATAAACAAAATATTGCTGACTCTTCTGCAATCACAATATCGCTATTGGCAATCAATCCCATTGCGCCTGCAAACACAGCACCTTGAAGTGCGGCAACTATAGGAATATTTAAATCGCTCAGAGCTTTCATCAGTAATGCAAGTTTGCTTGGATCATTTTGACCTTGTTGCATTTCTTGTAAATCAGCACCAGTGCAAAAATGTTTACCGGCGCCTTTAATGCACAACACATAAACATCATCTGCAATTGAACTTATTATTTGCCTAAGTTCATTAATCATTTGCTCATTCATCGCATTACCTTTATCGGGACGATTTAAGGTAATTGTGGCAACACTATTTTTAATTTCATAATTACATGCGGAAAATTGCAAAATCAGTCTCCTTGATGGGTGCGCGTAATGTTGCAGCTAAACATAATGCCAATACTTGACGGGTATCTTTTGGATCTATCACACCATCATCCCATAAACGCGCAGTGGCATAATAGCAACTCGCTTGTTCGGTAAAAGCATCGATTACCGGTTGTTTAAATTGATCGCGCTCTGCTTGCGTCCATGTTTTGTCAGATTTTTTTAATTGCGCAGCTTTAACATCCGCTAATACATCTGCAGCTTGCTCACCGCCCATCACACCGATTTTTGAATTAGGCCATGT
>JBEKTV010000234.1:0-2637 GCA_049515675.1 Gammaproteobacteria bacterium
TCTAGTTAAGTGTCTATCCCCCTTCTGTCGAAGGGGGATTTATTTTTATATTTCCACTATAACCGGCGCATGATCCGAGGGCCGCTCCCAAGCTCTTGGCATGACATCTATCCAACATTTTTGAATTGCTTGTGCAAGCTTTGCATTAGCCAGCATTAAATCAATTCTCAATCCACGATTACCTTGAAAAGCAAAAGTACGATAATCCCACCAAGAATAAATTTGATCTTTTTGCGGAAATAAACGAAAAGTATCTTGAAAACCAAGGCTGAATATTTTGTTCAAAGCTGCGCGCTCAGCACTACTACATAATATTTGCTCATGCCAAGCTTTAGGATCATGCACATCGATATCTTCTGGCGCGATATTAAAATCACCCACCACTAATATTTTTTCATATTGCGTTAAACTTTGTTTTAAATAATGATAAAAATGTTCTAACCACATTAATTTATATTGATATTTTTCCGAGCCCACGGCTTGGCCGTTGGGTACATATACATTAATAATACGAATGCCATTGACGGTGACCGCCAGTAACCGTTTTTGCTCATCTACAAAATCAGGAAATGCGGTTTCAATGTGCTCACAAGCTTGCTTTGACAATATGGCCACACCATTATAAGTTTTTTGCCCTGAAGAAACTGCAAGATATCCCGCTGCTTGAATATCAGAAATGGGAAAATCGGCATCGGTTTGTTTTAATTCTTGCAAGGCGACAATGTCAGGTGACTCGGCTGCCAACCAGCGCAAAACATGTGGCAGGCGCACTTTCATCGAGTTAATATTCCAAGTTGCAATTTTCATTACGCTTCCCTCATTGTCATTCCCGTGTAGGTGGGAATCCATGTTACACTGTAGTCAAATGATAAATCCAGATAAAATTTTTCGTATAGCTTTGCCGGTCCCTTTGCGTAAACTATTTGATTATATCGCGCAAAAACCCGCAGCTATTGGCGCGCGGATTTGCGTGCCCTTTGGGCGCAGACAATTAGTCGGTATATTAATTGAAATGACCGATCATTCCGAGGTTGCACCTGAAAAATTAAAACCCATTATCAGCGTGTTAGATTCAGCATCCATTTTTACCCCCGCGACTTTCTCATTATGCCAGTGGTCAAGCCAATATTATCATCACCCTATAGGTGAAGTGTTTGCAGCCGCCATGCCCGCATTATTGCGACAAGCAAAACCATTATCGTTGCCGCAACATGAGGTTATGCCTAAAAATATTACTCCGTCCTTAACATTAAATAATGAACAACAACAGGCTTTAGATCAAATCAATTCAGCGCAAGGTTTTTGTACATTTTTATTAGAGGGTGTAACCGGTAGTGGTAAAACCGAAGTCTATTTACAAGCCATAGATAAAATCCTGCAACAAAATGCCCAAGCCTTAGTGTTAATTCCTGAAATTAGCCTGACGCCGCAAACGGTTTCGCGATTTACCGCGCGCTTTAATGTCCCGATTGCGGTTTTACATTCTAATTTAAATGATAAAGAACGCGCACAAGCATGGTATCAAGCCCATCAAGGCATTGCCCGTATTGTGATTGGTACACGCTCGGCGGTATTTACGCCTATGCCGCATTTAAAATTAATTATTATTGATGAAGAACACGATACTTCATTTAAGCAACAAGATGGTTTTCGTTATTCCGCGCGCGATTTGGCATTAAAGCGGGCACAACTTGAGCAATGTCCTATCGTGTTAGGCACAGCCACACCATCATTTGAGAGTTTGCATAATATGCAAATCGGCCGTTATCAGCATTTAATGTTGAATAATCGCGCAGGTTCAGCGCAATTACCTACATTTGATATCATTGATATTCGCAAACAAAAACTTAAGCAAAGCTTATCATTTTCCTTATTACAAAAAATGCAATACCATTTGGATAAAGGCCAACAAGTATTATTGTTTTTAAATCGCCGCGGTTATTCGCCTACACTGATTTGCCATGATTGTGGTTGGGTGGCTGAATGTACCCATTGCGATGCGCGCTTAACTTATCACAAAAAGAAAAATATTTTACATTGCCATCATTGTGAGCAACAAAGTCGTGTACCTACGCAATGCGCTCATTGTGGGTCCACGGATTTATTGCCGCTAGGTCAAGGTACACAACGTATTGAGGCCTTACTGCAAGAACATTTTCCACACTATAAAACCGTGCGCATCGATCGCGATAGCACTAGAGGCAAAAATAAATTACATCAATTATTAGATGAAGTACAAAATGGTCAACATCAAATTTTAGTGGGCACCCAAATGCTGGCTAAAGGCCATCATTTTCCGCGCGTGACATTAGTCGCCATTTTAGATGCAGACCAAGGATTATTAAGCGCTGATTTTCGAGCAACCGAACGTTTAGGCCAACTGATTATGCAAGTGGCAGGACGTGCTGGGCGGGCAAGTTTAGCAGGAACGGTGGCAATTCAAACCCATCATCCACAACATCCCTTATTATTACAATTAATTCAACAAGGTTATCACGCATTTGCAAAAAGTGCGCTGCAAGAGCGATCCATTGCTGGCTTACCCCCTTACAGTTTTATGGCTTTAATACGCGCAGAATCTAAGAGCGAAACTGATCCGATTTTATTTTTACAACAAGCACGCGAGTTAATAACGGA
>JBEKTV010000235.1:0-2602 GCA_049515675.1 Gammaproteobacteria bacterium
TTGGATTCTCAGTAAGATATTTATTAACCGCTATAATAGCATCATCCAAGTTAGGATAACAACGTCTAACTTTGTTAATCAACATTAATTGTTCTTGTTTATAAAAAATTGCGCCATTGTAGTTTGAATCTTTTTCAATACCATTATAATTACAGGCATATGAGATGCCGGAAGCATAAGCGAACATGGTGCCGCTTAATAAAATTTTTGCAGGCATGTTATCGCCGAAGCCTTCATCATCAGCAAAATCCCAACCACCTACCATGGCAGGCAACCCATTACCCACGCCATTGCCGACTTTAATAATTTCCCAGAATGATTCAACCCAAGATTTACTATGTTTTGAAGGTGTTGTGATTTCCTCATTACATATTGTTTGCATCTCAGTTGAGGCTTTTAACGCTAAATTATCTATGTCAATATTTTTTTTAAGAATATTTTCAAATGTACCCGTGGTAGATAATGTATACAAACATGCAGTACCTAACCATGACAAGACAAGAAGTGTGATAGCAACAGGAACGCAACCAAACGCCATGGCGGTTAAAACGGGTAAAGCAGCCCACATTAAAAAGAATATTGAAGCAAGACTCATGATCAAAATTAAGGCCAATTGAACATGCATAAACAATCTTTGATCATTTCTTCCTGTGGCTTTATGCCAATAATAATGAAGTGCAGTTGCTACAATATAACCGACGGCAGCACTTGCTAAAACAATACCTGATGCTAAAAAAGCTGGCGCAAATGTTATGCCCATCATAATGAAAATTAAACCTAATAAAATTTTAACAATAACTTGCCGAGTGATATAGGTATCCCAATTGATATTGGCTATGACTGCTAAGTTGCCAATTCTCTCGAATGTTTCAGGTAAAAGTTTCCATGAAATCTTCCTATTGTAATAATGCATAATAGCAAAGTAGGCAAAACCAGTCGCAATACCTGAGAAAGCAGAAATAAAAAATATACCTATATCAAGTGCGCTATCAAATTCAAATACTTCTATCATCTCGCCTTCAGATGCTTGATTATCAGAATTTTCACTAAGGGCAATAAGTGAGTCAATAAATACTTTTGTTGCAAAATAAGTGTATGCAACTGATAGAACTGTTGAGGAGAATCCAAATAAAATTAAAAACCATTCCCAGGCAGTTTTCTTTTTTGTAAAAAATTCCCTTATAATTTCCGTAACATTTTTTACAATATACCAATTTGCAATCGCAACAATAATAAAAAGCGGTACAGCGATGATGCTGAATATTGTAAGTGCAATTGGATTTTCCCATTCGATTGCCATTGTGACGAGTGCGCCAGCCATAGTCGTACCTGTGAAAATAGCAAACGGAAACATGAACCCGATTCGACCATTGACAGCCCACGATTGTGCTTTTTCAAGTTCGCTAATTTGTTCGTCAGTCTCAATGGCAATTTGTTCTAACAATTCATGAAAATATGTTGTCGCATTCTGGGTCTGAGCTTGCTTTAATGATTCACTAGCTTCAACATATTTTTTATATATATTATAATCTTCTATGTTTTCTTTACTTTGTGAAATAGACATTCTAGTTTCAAGTTCAGGATCTGCAATTATAAAAGATATATTTCCTAAGAAATTATAAGCAAGCTTGTAGACTTTATCATGAGCATCTTTAACTGAGTGTGCAGTAACAGCAGTATCCAGAATGTTTTTTATGTGCTTTTTACTTTCATAATTGAACACTAAAAAGCTACTTAATAAATCCGTTGTATTTATATCAGTTTGTTTAATTTTTTCGTCTAACTGCTTAACTAGGGCATCTCGCTCTTCTTTTTTATGTTGCACCCACGCTGCACGATCAATTTTAAGTTTTGTTTTTTCACGATCAATAAGTTCATCTTCAATCGCCTTGTAAAATGCTGTTTTATTAAAGATATTGACTTCAATTTCCGCACTTTCTTCCTTTCTTTTGGCTTCTGTCCAAGCCTCATCTACTAGCTTTAGGATTGTAGAATTGGTTTGAGAAAAGGGAGTTAATTTTGTACGCGCTAAATCAGCGATTGTTTTAGGCGCTTCTTTATCTTTTACGATAAATTTTTTGTTATACCACTGTGTAACCAGGGCCTTATCTTCATCAATTATATGTGGATTTTTATCAAAGAAATCGATGAGGTTTTGTTCATGCTCTTCTTGCTCTGCAGCCAAAAGGCCGTATTTTTTGTTGGTTAACAAATCGGCAACATGAGCGTCATACATATTAAGAATGAGTTTTTTTAAGGCCTGATTGGCAGCAGGGAAGAATGAGTTATACTCTTCATTGTTAATGATGGTCCCATTATAGGGATTACCCGGCTGTGGCATAATTCAGTCCTTAAAACTTAGCATGTTGTTCATAATGCCCATATTTTTGACGCTATGTCAAATACCTTATTAATTTACTTTACGCGATGAACATTAAGGGAGTATTAAGAGTGCCGAGAGTATTGAATTAAATATAACTAAATATAACATTATGTATTTACTACAATTATCTTTAGGCTAAATTTTGCTATGCTCAATTTATGGAAAATCTAGATTATTTAAAACCCTTAAGCTGTGCCTACCAAACCCCCGAAGCACAAC
>JBEKTV010000236.1:0-2591 GCA_049515675.1 Gammaproteobacteria bacterium
TATTAATTACCCGCGGTGAACATGGCATGTTATTACTGCAACGAGATCAACCCCCATTTACGCTAAAAGCACACGCACGTGAAGTGTTTGATGTCACTGGCGCAGGCGATACAGTTGTTGCTATGTTAGGCGCTGCGATGGCGGTAAATGTGCCACTGACAGAAGCAACTACTTTAGCAAATGTTGCTGCCAGTATTGTGATTAGTAAATTAGGTACAGCCACAGTAACACCACATGAATTAGAACAAACGTTACCAAAAATCGCAGGACGCTTTCCTATTTATTCGGAAGCACAAGTCATAGAAGAATGTAAAAAAGCCCAAACGCAAGGCAAAAAAATTGTGATGACTAATGGCTGTTTTGATGTGTTGCACGCAGGTCACGTGGTTTATTTAAATCGCGCTAAACAATTAGGTGATTATTTAATTGTTGCAGTCAATAGTGATGAAAGCGTACGCAAATTAAAAGGTTCAAAAAGACCGATTCATTCACTTGAAGCACGCATGCAAGTATTAGCGAGTTTATCTTCGGTTGATTTTGTGTTGCCATTTACTGAAGACACACCCGAGCGATTACTCGCATTAATTCGCCCAGATGTTTTAGCCAAAGGCGGCGATTATGACATCGAAGGCGTAGTCGGTGCAGATTTTGTAAAATCTTATGGTGGCGAAGTCGTTGTCCTGCCTTCTCATTTTGATTATTCCACAACGCGTATCCTAGAAAAAATGCAGGAAGCATAAAGCATGAAGGTATTAATTGTTAAACTCACTTCTATGGGTGATTTAATTCATGTCCTTCCAGCCATCAGTGATGCTGTAAAACATATTCCCAATATTCGTTTTGATTGGGTGGCTGATGAAGTATTTGCAGATATTCCGCGATTACATCCTGCTGTAGATGAAGTCATTGTGAGCGCAAATCGACGCTGGAAAAAACACATATGGACAACTTTAAAAAGCGGCGAGTTAATTCGTTTTTGGCAAAGTATTCGTAAAAAAAAATATGATAGAGTGATTGATGCACAAAGTAATTTAAAAAGTGCATTGATTACTTATTTTAGTAGGGGATTACGTTGCGGCGTTGATAAAAATGGTACTCGAGAAAAATTTGCGCATTTAGCTTATGACCAAGCTTTTCCTATTGTTTTCAAACAACATGCAATTGAACGACAACGAAAATTATTTGCAGCAAGTTTGGGATATGAATTGCCAAACACAGCGCCTGATTTTGCGATTGATGTGGCCAAGTTACCGAATGTGTCTATTTCTTTACCGCAAGATTATTTAGTATTTGTGCCAAATACTACCTGGGATACTAAACATTGGCCAGAAGCCTATTGGCAACAATTGATTCAAATAGCCACAGATGCCGGTTTTCATATCGTTTTACCCTGGGGCGGAGCTAAGGAAAAAGAACGGGTAGAACGTTTAGCCAGTGGTTTTTCAAAAGCCATAGTGTTACCGAGATTATCGATTCCGGAAGTGGCCAAAGTGATATCAGCTGCAAAAGGTGCGGTGTGTGTTGATACCGGTTTAGGACATTTAACCGGGGCTTTAAATGTTCCTGCTGTACATTTATATGGTCCTACAGATCCTGCATTAATTGGTGCAACAGGACAAAACCAACTGCATTTAATTGCCGACTATGAATGCGCTCCTTGTTATTTACATGAGTGTCTGTGGGGCAAGGAATCAGCCTGCTTCTTAAAAAATATGAAACCTGCAAAAGTGTGGGAGAGTTTATCGCCTATAATTAACTAATTAGTTTTTTAAGGCGATATTTCATGGATGATCATTCTATTACCATTGGCGATACCACGGTTGCTCCTGGCAAACAAGCGATTATTGATTTACCCATCTCGCCGCTTTATACACAAACACCTATGAATATTCCGGTTCATGTCATCAATGGCAAAAATCCGGGGCCCGTATTATTGGTATGCGCAGCCGTGCATGGCGATGAAATTAATGGTGTGGAAATCGTCAGGCGCTTACTCAATATGCGTTTATTAAAATCCTTAGCAGGGACCTTGATTGCGGTGCCCATCGTTAATATTTTTGGCTTTATTTACCATTCGCGTTATTTGCCAGACCGACGTGATCTCAATCAATCTTTTCCAGGTTCAAAAGCAGGCTCAATGGCTTCTCGTATGAGTTATATTTTTATGAATGAAATTTTAGACCAATGTACCCATGGGATTGATTTTCACACCGGCGGTACACACCGCACTTATTTGCCGCAAGTGAAAGCCAATTTAACCAAAAAAGCGACAATGCGTTTGGCCAAAGCTTTTGGCGTGCCGGTTTTAATTGATATTAAAGAGCAAGATCATTCGCTACGCGCCTTGGCGGCAAAACATAAAATTCCATTTTTAATTTATGAAGCAGGCGAGGCGCTGCGTTTAGATGAATTAGCCATCCGCGTAGGCTTAAAAGGCGTATTAAATGTGATGCGGGAATTAAGAATGCTAAAAAAATCCGCGCACTCACCCATACGTGCTAAACCTTTTGTGGCCCATTCAACCAGTTGGTTACGCGCCGAGCACTCAGGATTATTTTTATCACCTATGGCTTTAGGACATAGGGTATTAA
>JBEKTV010000237.1:0-2588 GCA_049515675.1 Gammaproteobacteria bacterium
AATTATCAGTGTATTAACGAAAGCGCAATTTAGGGCTAAGTAAAGCTCATGAAATTGCTCGCCCATGATTTTATTTTCTGTTATGCGCACAGTATGATAGAAATCCCGATTTAAAACAATTTCCCGTAAATAATGTCCCAAGCTATATTTTTTAATTTTTTCCCAGCGAGAGTGCTGAACCCATCTTTTGCTCAACCTTTCCAATGCAAAACCAGCCCCGCAAAGGTTGGTGGTCTCTGCATTGTGCTTAAGCTTCATCGCTAATTCTGCATAAATAGGATTTGATAAATATTTTTGATGGATCTTCAAGTTCTCATCAATATAATCAGGGACTAAACCCGTTCTGATGAACCTATCATAAGTCACGAATTTCAGTGTGTACAATTCACTCTCAGTAAGTTGAGAGACGAGATCTTCGATATCAGATAGCTGAGTAAATAATTCTATTTGTTTTTTATCGTAGGATGATTTAAAACGTAAATTCTGTATGGCTTTCTTTTTATTACTCTGAATAGCTCGTAATAGCTTGATGATTTTAGGTAATCTAATGCCCATTACTTCATGTGTAATAGTGTCACCACCATGATCAAAAAAAAGTGATACTGCCCAGTGATAACCTAATCTATTATGCATATCGGAATCTAATGGAAATATCCCTTTATTTAAAGCCCTATGTGCATAGAATTTGAATGTACCACAAGATTGTAATTTAATACTTTGTAATCCCTGCCTTCCCAATTCAAATCCTGTCGCCATCTCAGCAGTTAATAGTCGTTGCACATAACCAATAACCTGACACCAAAATAAATTTAATTTTTGGCGGTTCCATTGTGCGTGATTTTGTAGATAGGTTGCATAAGCTTGAATGAGTAATTCTATATTAAAATGTTTTCCATAAGAATGCACACCGGGTGTTAGTTTTTGTCGAAATTCATTTAAGGCTATGCAAATTGGAGTTTCGTTATTTTCAAATTTGGCAGCGGCTTCAATGTCTTCATTTGAACTAGCTGTGATACTTTGTGCGAGCCCACTGAAATCATAAAGTGTAGCTTCAGCATAGTCAGGTGGAATTTGCTGATCATATTGCCGCAAGCGCTCGACTTCTGCTTCACCTTCATTAAGCTCTAAATCTTCATCGGTGAAATAGTTAGTGATCATCGCAGCCATGATGGGAAGCTCGGCTCCCAAAGCTGCCTGGTAGGCTGTCGCACATCTTATCGTTCGTCCCGCTGGATCATTAATCGTGACTGGTTCAAGTAATAGCAAAGGAGCCGCCGCAATCTTGGATTCAGCTTTATCTATTTTATTTTCAAGTACAAGTTTTACAAGTTCGGCTGCTTGGTCAGTGCGAGAATTCATTTTTTATATTTAACTCTTATTAATCAATAAATTATTACTAATAAAAATTATGATTTGTTTGTCGATGTCATTATTCATAAAATATTCAAGGATACAAGATTTAATATATTCATTTATAACGTAAGCACACTGTAACTGATCAATATCTGTCTATTGATGCAGTGCACTGGGTATTAAGCTGCTCTTAGCTTGTGAGTGAAAGTCTCAACAGAACCCCAGTCTTTAGCATGCTTTCTTCGCCTGGTGAGCAAGATATTGAACTTGCTGATATTCATACTCACAACAAAATGATGAGGATCCACAACTTTAACTAAATTTAATATCAATCCGATTGCAACGCGTTTCTAACAAAGCTAGATATTTTTGCTGCATAGGTACAGACAAATAACTTCTACTTAAATAATCCTTCCATAATGGCAACGCTTCCTGTATTAATTGCTTAATATCATTTATGACCGTTTGATTTAAACCAAGTCTTTCCACAGCAAAATACTTGAATAAATCCTTATGAGTGATATTTCGCATTTTCCCATTTAATGGCAAAGCCATTTCCTCATCCGGCTTTGAAATAGCAATAGTAGAATTCAGCAAATCATAAGCAGGTGACAATGACGTTTTGCCATCTATAGTAATTAAAGAAAAATTCTTTAAATGCATATCTTCATTACCAGTTAAAAAATTAAATAATGTTAATTTAAATAATCTGGCTAATTCTATTTTTGGAAAAGTACAAAATTGTGAGATGACAGATACTACTTTTTCCATGGAACTGTCATATTTTGTTTCTCGCTTCTCGCCAGATAACTGTGCAAAATCTTCCAGTGCAACTTTATCATTATGCCCGACTCTATCAAAACGCTTGATAAAATATGTCATGCTGTTATCTTTTGCGTATACCAAACCATGTACCGGCACATCTAAACCAATCTGCTTGGCCAGCGTCATGGTAATAGCTTCATTTTCAGGTAATTCAGGATATTCATTGCTGGGAGGTTTCAAAATATATAGCCCTCCACTATCAACAATTTCAAAATAAGCTTCTTTAATTTTTAATATGGCACTCAATTTCTTTTGTACGCCTTGCACAGACATTTTTCCAGTTCGCGCAATCGCTTCCTGGCGCTGCTCTTCGGCACTCAGAGGCAGCGGATTTAACGTTTCTAATGTTGGCGATAATAATCTTAATCCCCGGCGAGAATAACTTTCGGTTTCAGGAATTTGCTCGTAAG
>JBEKTV010000238.1:0-3494 GCA_049515675.1 Gammaproteobacteria bacterium
TAAAAAGATTCAATTTTTTGACACATTTTTTTATATTTCTTCATCCTTACGTAATAATTCATGAATCTTGCTGCGATCTTCGGCGTTTAGCTGCGATAAATCGTCTTTTCTAATCTTTGCCAACAATTGCCCCAAATGAACTTGGCTGACTTCTTGATGTAATTTGTTGATTACATCGCTAAATTCTAGGGCTATGGCCTCATTGTTTGTCAGCAATAAGGGTTTGGCAGCTAGGGCAGCTAATTCTTGTTGTCCTTCTTGCCCAAAATGCGCCAAAATCGCCCCAATACTTAAACCCGGTTCATCTTTGAGTAACTGCACTAATTCAATTAACAGCCCAGTATTGGCATAAGGTAGAACTGCAAGATCATCTACTTTAGTCGCTAAACTTACCACTTCGGTCTGCTGCAACAATAAACACACTGCTCTATCAACTGGTGATAAACCACCGGTTTTTACTTTTACAGGCGCTATTTTCTTCACTGTTGATTCGTTTGGAAAAATAGCTTGTAAAAGTCTTGCGCGATCTAAACGGGTATACGGCATTAGCTGCTCAATCAACATTTCGCGTAATACCCCTTTGGGTAATTGCGCAAGTAATGGTGCTGCTAAACTTACCAATCGTGCCTGACCACTCACATAACTAGTATCGACTTGGGCCAACAAATGTTTAATAAAAAATTCCGAAAATGGTGTAGATTTTTTGAGCTGTTGTAAAAAAGCTTGTGTGCCTAACTCACGAACATAACTATCAGGATCATACCCTTTCGGTAAAAAAATGAACTTTAAAGAATATTCATCAGAAAGTAAAGATAAACTTGTTTCTAATGCGCGCCACGCTGCATTGCGACCGGCGTCATCGCCATCAAAACATAAAATCACTTCTTTAGATAAACGAAATAAACGCGTGAATTGTTTTGGCGTGAGTGCAGTGCCCATAGTAGCTACGGTTGCTGTAATACCATATTGGGCAAGTGCGACTACATCCATATAACCTTCAACTACAATCATATATTCAAATTGCCGCTGTGCTTGCATGGCTTCATACAAACCATACAGTTCGCTTCCTTTATGAAATAAGGCTGTTTCTGGCGAATTCAAGTATTTAGGTTCGCCTTTATCTAATATACGTCCACCAAAAGCAATCACGCGGCCGCGCTTATCGCGAATGGGAAACATAATGCGATCGCGGAATCTATCGTAATAAGAATTGTTCTTTTCAATTAACATGCCAGTTGCAAGTAATTCATCACGTTTGGAATTAAATTTTTTCAATAAACCATCCCAATTTTCTGGCGCGTAACCTATGGCAAACTGTTTGCATACCTCACCGGTTAAGCCACGATTTTTTAAATAATTAATAACGCGTTCTTTTTGTGGATGTTGTTTTAATTGCTGGCAATAAAACTGCATGACCTCTTTCATTAATTCATAGTGGTCAACATTTTGTTTTTCATAGTGAGTGTTGCTGCTGTATTCTTTTGGCAAACTCACGCCTTGTTGTTTTGCCAAATATTCGACGGCTTCGACAAATGACAGGCGGTCGTACGCCATTAAAAAACCAATTGCATTGCCACTTGCATGACAACCAAAACAATAATAAAACTGCTTAGTTGCACTGACTGTAAATGAGGGAGATTTTTCTTGATGAAAAGGACAAAGGCCTTTTAAATTATGGCCTGCGGATTTTAGTGGCACCCGAGATTCAATCAGCTCGACAATATCACTGCGCGCGATTAAATCGTCAATAAAGGGTTGCGGAATAGTTTGGTACGACATATTAAGGGGTTCGAAATTATTGGCTGAGTATGTCTTTAACTGTAGCACTTAATACAGACATATCGACCCGTCCTTGAACTTGTGGTCGTAAAATAGCCATTACTTGGCCCATTTCTTTAATAGATGTGGCTTTAGCCTCAGTAATTGCGGCTTTGACTAAATTATCTAACGCTTCCTTGCTTAAAGGTTCTGGAAGGTAGTTTTGAATGACGGTTAATTCAAATTCTTCTTGGTCGACCAAATCTTGGCGATTGGCGGCTTGGTATTGGGCGATAGATTCACGACGTTGCTTAGCGGCTTTATCTAAAACCGCTAAAACGTCTGCATCATTTAGGGAAATACGTTCATCGACTTCACGCTGCTTAATAGCCGCATTAATCAAACGAATCGCATTTAAGCGCGGCTTGTCACCAGATTTTAACGCTGCCTTCATATCGTCTTGCAAACGTTGTTTTAGGCTGGTTTCGCTCATGACTTATCCTATCGATTATCGTGAAATTCACGCATCTGCTTGTTTTCTCGGCCTAATTTTTTGTGATGCCGCTTTACAGCAGCCGCCTTTTCACGCTTACGCGCTTCAGAAGGCTTCTCAAAACCATTAGCCCGACGACGTGCTTTAGCCGCACGACCTTCTTTATCACTTTCGCGACGAAAACGTCTAACGAATTGTTCAAAAGATTCCATTTCCTTTTTGATGACTATAGCCATCTAAATCACCACCTAGTAAGTTGTTAAAAAATATGCCCAAGAGGGTGATATTAATGGGTTTTGGGAAAAAAGGCAAGGTCTGTCAGATCATCTGATTGATAAGCTTCAAGCGCTGCTTGTAAATACAATTTAGCTTGATTGCGATTTTTTAAAGTATCGACTAAATGCTCGCTATAACTTGCAGTTATTTTATTTAATCGATTTGTTTTACTCATGATAACGTTCCTGAAAATCCTGCCCGCTGATCTTTAACTCAAGTCAATAAACATAGAACATTATTTTTCATGATGTTCGATGTTAATTATATAAATGATTTAAAATATCTTTAAAAGTCATTAAAGCGCATGCAAGACTCATTCACGCAGAATTAATCAAGAAAATAGACTTGTTTATCGAGGCACAAAAGAGAATGTGTTACAGATCATTTCAGTACGGTATCATTATGAAAAATAAATTTTTGGCATTGTAGAGCATCACGATTGTGATGCTCTTTCTTTGCAATAGAATTATTTACGACCACGATTTGGCGACAATGGTATTCTTTTAGTACCGCTCACCTCAACAGAAGCGCCAGCAGGCTTTGCGCTACGTTTTTGTTCATTTTCCTGATTTTCACCTTGAGAATGCATCCAGCTATAAGATGATTTTTTAGATGCAGTTGAAGAAGCAGTAAAGCCCCTTGAGCCAACCGAGCCCGTATCATCAAATGATTTTTGGTCGGGCTCCGGTTTCATAACCCTTGATTCTTCAACTGGAGCAGGCTGCTCTTGTCTTGCAGAATGATGTGAAACTGATGATGCGGTCATAGCACGTGTTCCATGAGAAGATAGATCATCTTCTTCTCTATCAAATTTCGCAGCAATTTTTGCTAAGATTATTGGCTGCTGTTGTTGATATGGTGCTGCTTGTTGCATAGCAACGGGTACACTTGCTTGCGATTTATATTTGAGCTGCCAACCATTGGGTCCCATAACAAAATCTTCAAAATCTGTTTCGATTTTTTCATC
>JBEKTV010000239.1:0-3979 GCA_049515675.1 Gammaproteobacteria bacterium
AATAAGAAAAAATATCCTCACCTTAATATTGAGCTTTTAAAAAGTTCTCTAAGAGATTCTCGCAAAGGTTTTCAGTATAACTTTCTATCTATTTTTAATTTACCTGAATTGCCAGGTAAATATATTGCATTTGCCGATCAAGATGACCTTTGGGATAAAGACAAATTAGAAATTGCTATTAAACACTTACAAGATGTACCTCCGGGACAACCCGCTTTATATGGCTGCCGAACAATCTTAGTAGATGAAAATAATAAACAAATAGGCTTTTCACCACTTTTTAAGAAAAAGCCTAGCTTTGCAAATGCATTGGTTCAATCTATTATGGGCGGCAATACCATAGTGATGAATGCCTCAGCATGGCAATTACTCAAGTGCGCACAAGGACCCGACATTATTTCTCATGATTGGTGGAGTTATTTGCTGATTTCAGGTGCGGGCGGTCATATCATTTATGATCCCATTCCTCGTGTACGCTACCGCCAGCATTTAAGTAATGTAGTAGGTAATAATAATTCACTGCTAGGGATGTTACAGAGAATAAAATGGTTAGCAGAAGGCAGATTTTCAAAATATAATCAAACCCATCTCCAAGGACTTTATGCAAAGAACTCATTACTGACTGCAGAGAATCAGCGTATACTCAATCGTTTTAATGATGCACGCAAAGCGAGTTTATTTAGACGAATACGTTATATGATGTCTAGAGAAATATATCGACAAACATTTTTAGATACTCTAGGCTTATGGGCTGCCGTTTTAACGAGGAAATTTTAGATGACAATTTTAGTTACAGGTGGCGCAGGGTTTATTGGCGCAAACTTTGTATTGGATTGGCTTGCAGAATCTGATGAAACGGTTGTTAATTTAGATAAGCTTACATACGCGGGCAATTTACACAATTTAATCACCTTAGAAAATGATCCGCGACATATTTTTATTCGTGGAGATATAGCGGATCAAGGTTTAATTACACAGCTTTTAGAAATACACGAGCCGCGTGCCATTATTCATTTTGCTGCAGAATCGCATGTGGATAGATCCATTGTAGGCCCGCGAGAATTTATAATGACTAATATTCTAGGTACATTTAATTTATTAGAAGCTTGTCGCCTTGCCAAATTACATAAAGATTTTCGCTTTATACATGTCTCCACAGATGAAGTGTATGGTACCTTAGATTTAAATGCGGGTGCATTTACTGAAGCGCATCCTTATCAACCCAATAGTCCCTACTCCGCAAGTAAAGCAAGTTCTGATCACTTAGTCCGGGCTTATTTTCATACTTATGATTTACCGGTGATTACCACGAATTGCTCAAATAATTTCGGTCCGTATCAATATCCAGAAAAATTAATTCCGCGTATGATTCAACATGCCTTATTAAATAAACCCTTACCCATTCTAGGCAACGGTCAAAATATTCGCGATTGGCTTTATGTAGGCGATCACTGTGCAGCCATTAGACAGGTATTAGCACGCGGTCAATTGGGCGAGACTTATAATATTGGCGGCGGTAATGAAAACCCCAATATCTAAGCTGGCAGCCACAAGAAACGTTTGAAACAGGTATTCGTAAAACAGTCAACTGGTACCTACAAAATAAGAATGGGCTTAATTTAAAATGAAAATTTTACTATTTGGTGCACAAGGTCAAGTCGGTTTTGAATTACAACGATCGCTTGCAGGCCTTGGCGAAATAATCGCCAGTCAGCGTTCGCAAGTCGATTTAGAAAATTTAGATAAACTCGCAAGCTATATTCGTAAAGTAAGTCCTGACATTATTATCAATGCCGCAGCCTATACATTAGTTGATAAAGCACAAGAACATGAATTATTAGCTGAAAAAATCAACGCCCTTGCACCGGAAGTGATGGCAAAAATAGCCAAGGAGCTTGATGCTTGGTTTGTCCATTATTCAACAGATTATGTCTTTAACGGCGAAAAATCCGAACCTTATATTGAAACTGACAGCATTGATCCCATAAATGTTTATGGAAAAACTAAAGCACAAGCTGAACAATTAATTCAAAATGCCAACGGCAAGCATTTAATTTTCCGCACCAGTTGGGTTTATGCAGCACATGGCCATAATTTTGCCCGCACGATTTTAAATTTAGCTTCGCAGCGCGGCTCTCTTAATATTGTAGGCGATCAAATCGGTGCGCCAACTAGCGCAGAATTAATTGCTGATATTACTGCATTCATTTTATATAGAATCAAAACGGATCAGCAATTTAAAGATTTTCAGGGTGGACTATATCATTTAACAGCAAAAGGCAGCACCAGCTGGTTCGGGTTTGCAAGTTATTTAATTATGCACGCGCAGCAATTTGGCGCAGATTTAAAAGTAACACTGGATAAAATCACCGCGATTTCATCAGCGCAATATCCAACACCCGCAAAACGCCCTATTAATTCCCAACTAAATACAGAAAAAATACAACAACAATTTAATCTGGAATTGCCTATGTGGCAATGGCATGCAGATAGATTTTTAGCACAATATTTTGCAAATAAAGGACAAACCAAATGAACCGAAAAGGTATTATATTGGCCGGTGGCGCCGGCACTCGGCTTTATCCTCTTACTCGAGCCATATCAAAACATTTATTACCGATTTTTGATAAGCCTATGATTTATTATCCACTCACGACATTAATGCTTGCAGGCATTCGCGAGATTTTAATTATTTCCACACCTAGAGATTTACCACATTATCAAGAATTATTAGGCTCAGGTGCGCAATGGGGCATACAACTACAATACGTACAGCAAGACTCGCCAGATGGCTTAGCACAAGCATTTATCATCGGTGAAGATTTTTTAGCAGGCGCACCTTCAGTTTTAATTTTAGGGGATAATATTTTCTACGGTCATGATTTATCCAAACGATTACATTCAGCCCATGAACGTAAAACAGGCGCCACAGTTTTTGCGCATCATGTATCCGACCCAGAGCGTTATGGCGTTGCAGAATTTGATGAAACAGGTCGGGTGATAAGTTTAGAAGAAAAGCCATCAAAACCAAAATCAAATTATGCAGTTACGGGTTTATATTTTTACGATGAAAAAGCCTGTGATTATGCAAAAACAATCAAGCCTTCTGCGCGGGGGGAGTTAGAAATTACCGATTTAAATCGTTGTTATCTTGAGGATAATCAACTCAACGTAGAGTTAATGGGCCGCGGTTATACGTGGTTAGATACTGGTACGCATGAAAGCCTATTAGAGGCACAACAATTCGTGCAAGCAACAGAACACCGCCAAGGTCTTAAAATCGCTTGCCCAGAAGAAATTGCGCTACGCAATAAATGGATTACAGCTAATGCATTTGAAAAAATGGCACAAGAGTTAAGTAAAAATAATTACGGGGCTTATTTGTATAAAGTATTAGAAGAGATTAAAAAAACGTGAAAACAATCAAAAAGATAATTATTTATGCGATAAGCATAGTAAGCAAGATAATCATTTTAAGTATATTAATACCCCAATCTTGGTGGGTATATATTAAATCCTTATCAAAACCAAATAAACTCATTATCGAAAAAAAATACCAAGGGCAAAAAATTCTGCTGATTGCGCTCTATCAAAAAGGCACACTCAGAAATGATCTCAAACAATTATTGATCAAAGCAAAAAAACTAGGATTTTATATCATAGGTGTTAACACCTTAACATTAACAGAAGATGTTTCAGAGTGGTTTGATAGTTATATTGAGCGTTTTAATTATGGTCGTGATTTTGGCAGCTATAAAACAGGATTTAATTATATTTTTGATAAAAAAATTCATTTGCAGTGTCCACGTTTATTAATGTGTAATGACAGCGTTTATTATGAAGAAACGCGTACAGAAAAATTTTTACTAGATCTAATGAACTCTAATATAGAAGTGCTAGGCGCGACAGAGAACTATGAAATAAGTTATCATTTAGGATCTTTTTGTATCGCCATCGCGGGCAGAGTTTTGGCTCAAGA
>JBEKTV010000240.1:0-5086 GCA_049515675.1 Gammaproteobacteria bacterium
TATCGCAAAGCCTTACGTTTATTTAATTTAGCCGAAAAATTTCATTTACCGGTTTTAACTTTTATTGATACTTCAGGTGCTTATCCTGGTGTTGGCGGTGAAGAGCGTGGCCAAAGTGAAGCCATTGCACGTAATTTATTAGTGATGTCAAAATTGCGCGTGCCGATTATTTGTACCATTTTAGGCGAAGGTTGCTCAGGTGGTGCGCTAGGTATTGGCGTGGGGGATAGATTATTAATGTTGCAATACAGTACGTTTTCAGTGATTTCTCCCGAAGGTTGTGCAACTATTTTATGGAAAAGCGCAGCAAGCGCACCTCAAGCCGCAGAAGCCATGCAAATGACAGCTGAGCGATTAAATGAATTAAAATTAAATGATGAAGTAATCCCCGAACCATTGGGCGGTGCGCATCGCAACCCAGCGGAAATGGCCGCAAAAATTAAATCATCATTGACGAAGCATTTGCAAGCCGTAGAGTCGATTTCTATAGATGAATTATTGAAGAAGCGGTATCAGCGGTTGATGGATGTTTGAATAATCAAACCATGTTGATTGAAGCACTTAATAAATTTTCCCCCGAGCCAAAATCATTACTCATTGCCTACAGCGGCGGTGTGGATTCGCATGTATTATTACATGCGTTTGCGCATTGCGGAATTAAACATCAACTGCGCGCGGTACATATTCATCATGGTTTGAGTCCAAATGCAAATAACTGGGTAAAACATGCGGAAGAAATTTGTTCGCAATTACATATACCTTTAACTGTTCACAAACTTCATTTAAATATTCAAAAAGGCGAGAGCATAGAAGCCATTGCCCGTGATGCCCGTTATCAATATTTTGCCGAAATTTTAAGACCTGATGAAATTTTATGCACGGCACATCATGAAGATGATCAAATGGAAACGGTATTATTACAATTATTGCGCGGCGCAGGGCCTAAAGGTTTAGCCGCCATGTCTGCTATAGCGCCATTTGCACAAGGTTTTCATGCAAGACCTTTATTAAGCGTAGCGCATGATTTAATTTTAAATTACGCCAAAGAAAAGCATCTCAAATGGATAATTGACGAAAGTAACGACAACATCCAGTTCGATCGTAATTTTTTGCGCCATGATATTATCCCCTTAATTAAAAAACGTTTTCCTGCTGCTGCGCAAACTGTAGCTCGTAGCGCCAGTCATTGCGCCACCGCCCAGCAGGTTATTGAAAAATATATCAGTGAAGAAATAAAAAAATTAGCCGGCGATTTTGCTGACACACTCTCACGTAAAAAATTATCCGCATTAGATGATGATCTGCAAAGCCAAATCTTACGCACTTGGCTGCATGAAAAAAATATACCTATGCCCAGCACAGATCAACTTCAAGCCATGCAAAAATTATTAACTTTAGATAATGATGTAAAAGCCATTGTTTGTTTACAAAAACACAGTGCGCGCTTATATCGTGATAATTTATTTGTAGAAGAAAATGAAAACTTCACGCCTGAAAAACCTAATGTAGATATTCGCTTTCATGAAAATGGCGATGGTTTGCATGTGAAAAAACTATTTCAAGAAAACAATATCCCACCATGGCAGCGCGAGAGTACACCGCTGATTTATATCAACGATGTACTTATAGGCTTAATTAAAATACCCCTTTAAGATTTAAATAGGGTCCTGCAAAAGATAATGCTGAGGTATTTTCGTATTGTGCGGTTCCTGCATGTGGAATAGGCAGTAGGTTAAGTGACCGCACGCTATCGTCATAATAATCGATGAGATATCCGAGCTCTATACCTAAAGTATAACGTAGTTCATTCTCAAAAAAATAGACATAATCAATGCCTAAATTGCCGCGTAAATTCATCACTGCTTGGTCGTCATTATTATTCGTTACATTTACAGTTTCTGAATCTACTGCGCTGAAACTGGTTTTCATTTTGCCTAACAAATACGCAAGCGAACCGCTACCGACAATACCAAATCCTTGACCAAAATCATAACGTGCATCAAGGCCAATGCGTGGGCCTATGCCTTTATAATCACTATATTCTGTAGTCTGATTAGATCCTGCGCTAGTAATATTGGTATTTTGATCGCGCTTTAATTCAGCATAAGCAACACCCGCAGCAAAACGCATTTGGACTTGTTGACCAAAATCAACAAATTGGCCAAACATTAAATCAACAGCGCGTAAATGATAATCTAGGTTTGTACTCGCACTGTCATCATCTGAAGCATCATCACTGGTATTAATATCACGAAATGATAACTCAACACCATTTGGGGTTCTTTCAAATATATAACCTACAGCAGCATCAAAACCAAATTGAGAACTGGGGTTGATATTAAGCGCAGTGACATTATCACCAGATTCAGAAAAATAATAACTGTCTAATTCTGAACTTGGCACAAGTAGCAAAGCACCAATGCTGGCAGTAAATCCGCCTTCAAGTTTCGGCACTGTTGCAAAATTATTTTTTTTCACCTGTTCTTGTCTTTTTTCTTCCACTCTTTCTTCGGCGCCAATAGGAATTAGCGCAATATATTCGGCATGACGTTTCATGATGTTATCCTTTAAAATTAATAAGAACCTTTGAGATTAATATAAGGACCGCTAAATGATACAGCAGAAGTAGACATAGGTTCGCCTGCTATGCCAGCGGAAGTAATGCCGTTTAAGTTTACACTGCCAACACCATCATCGTAATAATCGATTAAATAACCTGCTTCTAGGCCAAAAACTGAATTGTCTTTATCATCATAAATAAACATAAAATCAAGCGCGATATTTGCACGAAGATTCATTACCGCATGATTGTCTTGATTATCGGTTGCATTTTCAGTTGTATCAGCAGTAGTTAATAAATAAGTAGTAGTATCTAATTTGCCAAGATAATAGCCAAAAGATCCACCTGCAACTAAACCAAAACCACCAAAAAAGTCATAACGGCTATCTATCCCTACACGTGGTCCCCAGCCGGTAAATTTGCTGGTTTGATTAGATAAATTAAAGGTATCTGTAGGGTCATTTTCTAAATCTGTATTGCGATTTTGTTTTAATTCAACATAGGCTAAACCTGCCATAAAACGCATTTCCATATAGCGACCAAAATCTACAAATTGACTAAACATCAAATCAAAAGCAGTCAGATCATAACCTAAATTACCGGTGACGGTGGCAGTGTTTGTAGGCGAAGTATCAAATTTACTAGTGTCAGTATCACTGGTACTGATATTACGGAAAAATAAATCAACGGCGTTTGCTGTGTCATCAAAAATATAACCTAAAGAGGCATCAATTCCCCATTGATAATTAGGATTAACATTCAGCACATCATAATTAGTTTCGCCAGCTGAGGGTGATGAAGGCACCGCAAAATAACTTTCAAAATCAGAACTTGGCACTAAATAAAGTGCACCGACTGAACCAGTAATACCACCATCTAATACAGGGACATAAACAAATTCATCTGTTTGCGCAAGCGCAATGCTAGATGCACAAAGTGTAAGTGAATAAAGACATAATTGACGGGATAGATTGTTCATGGCATTCGTCCTTGAAGTTGAAGATTTATCTTTGAGAGAATTTATCTGAAATCAAGGATTTTTACAATCAAAATATTTTTTTATAAAACAAAAAAGAGGCACGAAGCCTCTTTTTTGTAGCACGGTAGCTGGTTAAAACACACCCTTCAGTGTTAAGTAAGGACCTGCGAAAGAAACAGAGGAGGTTTGCATAGCAGGACCTGTAGCAATTTCTGCGCCTTTACCATGCGTAACTGCAGCACCATCATCGTAGAAGTCTATTAAATAACCGAGCTCAAGACCTAATGTAGAGCCTTCGTCATTATCAAAGAAATAGACATAGTCGATACCTAAATTAGCTCTAAAGTTAAGAACGGCATGGTTACCAGGATTATTTTCAAAATTGTTACAGTCTTCAGGTTCAAATGCGTTGCTTGATAGGGTGTCTATACCCTCGGAACATGCAGCGCCATTAGTATCTAAGTCACCTTGAAAGTAAGCCATAGAACCGCCACCCACCTGCAGCATCGTAGTAGGATGCATTTTCATTGGTTTTTAATTGTAAAAAGCCTAAACCACCTGATAAACGCAGTTGCATAACTTCGCCAAGATTAACGAATTGGCTAAACATTAAATCGAAACTGTTAAGTCCATAACCAAGGTCACCATAAGCGAAATGATTGGGGACATCAGGTTTGGTAGCGCCAACAGCGGAACCTGAATCACTGGTGTTAATATTACGGAAGAATAATTCAACGCTATTTGCAGTTTCTTCAAAAATATAGCCAAGTGATGCATCAATACCTAATTGATAACCAGGATTGACGTTTTCAACAGTTTCAAAGCTGTTATCATCTTCATACAAAAATTGATAATCTTGGAAATCTGAGGTTGGAGTTACTAAAAATGTACCCACAGATGCTGTGAGGCCACCTTCTAAAGTGGGCACATAAGCACCTTCATCAGCATGGGCGCTAGCCGCTGCTGTTACCGCTAGAGAAGTTAAAGAATACAAAAACAATTTATTTTTCATGATCTCATCCTTGATTATTGAAAGGTTAAACTCTTTAGCTAAATATAATGTCTTCTCTAATAAAATCAATGTCTAACAAATATACTTGCGTTTTATTAATAAATCCGTATTATATGTTTTCAATGCGTTGGGGGATTTTTTATCCTAGATAAGGTCCCAAACGTAGTGAGGGTCGTTAGCTCAGGTGGTAGAGCATCGGACTTTTAATCCGCTGGTCGATGGTTCGAATCCATCACGACCCACTCTATTAATCCTCAGTTTATTATTTATGAAGCCAATTCTTCCGCCATTAGAACCTAGCTGGCAGCAAATGCTAGATGCTGAATTTCACAAACCTTATTTTCAAAAACTCCAAGATTTTTTGCAGCATGAATATGAAAGCGGGCAAGTGATTTACCCTGAAAATAAAGATATTTTTAATGCATTTGCCTATATGCCATTTGAGGGCGTAAGAGTCGTAATTTTAGGTCAAGATCCTTATCATGGACAAGGACAAGCGCACGGTTTAGCATTTTCAGTTAAAAAAGGCGTCACA
>JBEKTV010000241.1:0-2543 GCA_049515675.1 Gammaproteobacteria bacterium
TTTCTGCGAGCTGTTCGAATAAATCAGCATCTGCGATGATGGCGTGTTTAATGAGTTCTACCGCGCCATTGTTGAACTCTTCTTTGGGTAAAGTTTGTAAAAAATCTACATCTATGAAAACGCGTTTGGGTTGGGTGAAAGTGCCGATGAGGTTCTTACCTTGTAGCGTATTAATTCCAGTTTTGCCGCCTATGCTAGCATCGACCATGGCTAATAATGTTGTCGGGATATAAATAACAGGAATACCACGGCAAAAAGTTGCGGCAACAAATCCGGCGACATCAGTCACAATGCCGCCGCCTAATGCGATGATACAAGTATCACGCATGCATTGATTAGCAAACATTTTATCCTCAAGCATGGCTTTGGTTTCGCGGCTTTTGTGTGCTTCGCCTGCGGGGAATGAAAGTAGATGAACAGTAAGGTTTGCGTGTTTAAATAATTTTGTAATTTTATCACCGTAGATTTTTGCGACATTATCGTCGGTAATGATGACAAATTTATTGGCGATATTTTTGCAGTAATCAATTAATGTAGCATTATTTAATAAATCTTGCGTGAAATCAATTTCGTAAGGTTGCGCAGTGTTAATTTGTAATTTCATCTGTTTTTCCTCTATAATTTTACACATCGATTTCTTAATAATGCATCTACTAAAACTAACGCACACATTGCTTCAACAATGGGAACCGCGCGAATCGCAACACAGGGATCATGTCGTGCATTTTCGGGTAATTGAAACGTTGCGGCGTTACCTGATAAATCTACTGTTTGCTGTGCTTTTTTAATACTCGAAGTTGGTTTAAATGCAACTCTTCCTAGTAATGGCATTCCTGTAGAAATACCGCCTAAGGTGCCACCTGCGCGATTGGTTTGTGTTTTTACGCCATCATCATTGATAAATGCATCATTATGCGTTGAACCTTGCATGCTTGCAGCATGAAATCCTTCGCCGATTTCAAAGCCTTTAGTTGCGGGTATTCCTAACATGGCTTTGGCTAAATTCGCTTCTAATTTTTCATAAACGGGATCGCCAAAGCCTGCGGGTAATCCTTCTACTCTAAATTCAATTACACCGCCTAAAGAATCGCCTTGCTCACTTGCTTGTTGAATAGCTGCGCGCATTTGCTCGCAAGCTTTTGGATCTGGACAATATAAGGGGCTGCTTAATGTTGCTGATTGTAAATCAGTTATTTTTTCCGGAAATTGATTGGCTGTCACATTGCCTATAGCTTTTATATAAGCTGCGATTGTAATATGATAATGTCGTAATATTTTATCAGCAATTGCGCCCGCAGCTACACGCGCTGCTGTTTCCCGCGCAGATGCCCTACCGCCACCACGATAATCGAATAGGCCGTATTTTTCGATATAAGTATAATTGGCATGCCCTGGGCGCAGTAAATTTTTGATAGTTGCATATTGCGATGAATCCGCATCTTTATTGGGAATAATAATGGAAATTGGTGCACCTGTAGTTTTTCCTTCAAATACACCTGAATAGATTTGTGCATTATCAGTTTCTTGACGCGGCGTGGTGTAAGCTTTACCGGGAGCGCGTCGCGCCAAAACGGTATTAATTTCTTCTTCGTTAATTTCTAAACCTGCGGGACAACCATCAATGACAACGCCTATGGCTTTGCCATGAGATTCACCCCAGGTGGTGATTCTGAAAATATCGCCAAATGAATTACTGGCCATGAATAATCTCCTTTGCAATTTGTTCAGGACTTTTGCCATCTATATCTATAGTTATGTCAGCAATTGTATCGTATATTTTATAACGTGCTTCATACATGGTTTCAAATGCTGAGTCTGGTGATTTAGGATCTATAAACACAGCCGAGCGTTGTCTCATGCGACCTTTTAACAAAGCTTTGCTTGCGCGTAAATAAACAATTTTTCCGATATGATGTAAGTGTTTAACGTTGCTGGGATCTAAAACTGTGCCGCCACCTAATGCAATCACACGATTATCTAAATTTTCAAGTTTATGGACAACATCTGATTCAAGTTTGCGAAAAATATCTTGACCATGCTTGGTATATATTTCTGCTGCACCTAAGACCTCATTATTTTCTTTGCGATAATATTCTTCTAAAAGAGTATCGATGTCATCGAATTGGTAATGCAGCATTTTTGCAAGCACTTTACCTACAGTTGTTTTACCTGAATTTTTAAAGCCACATAAAATTATATTCATTCTATATTTACCTTTGCATTTAATGCAGTAAAATCTTTTAAAAAATCAGGATAACTTTTCTTCACCCATTCCACACCTTCAATTGTAGACCCACCTTGGGATGCTAATGCTGCAACCACAAGTGACATCACTATACGGTGATCATGATGTGAAGATAATTTTGCGCCTTTTAAATGCGAGTGTTTAATGATTAAACTCTCAGGTTGTTCAGTAATATCAGCACCCATTTTAGAGAGCTCTTGTGTCATTGCACTTAGCCTGTCACACTCTTTTTCCCTTGCTATTTTAGCGCCAGTTAATGTTGTTGTCCCTTTTGCAAAACAGCCCACCACTGCTAAAA
>JBEKTV010000242.1:0-2517 GCA_049515675.1 Gammaproteobacteria bacterium
GTGATCCATTTGGTGCGGTTGTTTCTAGCAGTTTAGCCTTAACTGCAAATAGTTTGGCCACACCTTCTGTTGCGCCTTTATCTGAAGTCGTTTATATGTTACCCATTGCACGGCCTTCATCACCTTGGAATTATGGCGCATTATTATTACGTTCCCCAGATGGTAAATTATGGCCATATCAACCTGGCTCTGCGATGCAAACCACCTGGATAGATTTAATTTACGCACGTCCTGGTTCTGGTAAATCCGTATTATCGAATGCAATCAATTTAGCCTTATGTTTAAATGCCGGACAAGAACGTTTACCACGTATCGCCATTATTGATGTGGGGCCATCAAGCAGCGGTTTAATTTCTTTGTTAAGAGAAGCATTGCCACCGACCAAAAAACATTTGGTTGCTTATCATCGTCTTCGTATGACACCTGATTATTCGATTAATCCTTTTGATACACAATTAGGCTCGCGTTTCCCAACGCCGATTGAGCGTAGTTTTCTAGTTAATTTTTTAACCTTGCTTGCAACGCCACTTTCTGCAGAACGTGCTTACGACGGTATTTCAGATATGGTGGGCATGGTGATAGATGAAGTCTATAAACTTGCGTCTGATCCACACAATCCACATCGTTATGCAGCAAATGTGGATAAAATTGTCGATGGTATTTTATATAAATTAGATTTAAAAATTGATGAACACACTTCCTGGTGGGAAATTACCGACGCTTTATTTGATGCAGGTTATAAACATGAGGCTGCGTTAGCGCAGCGTTACGCAGTACCCTTATTAGCAGATATTGCCGCAGTGTGTCGTACACCAGCAGTTGAAGATTTATTCGGTAAAATTGTAGCGCCTACAGGTGAGAGTTTGATTCAAGCATTTAGCCGTATGATTTCAAGTGCTATTCGTGAATATCCTATTTTATCAAGGACCACAGCATTTGATTTAGGGGAAGCGCGCGTGGTGTCATTGGATTTAGATGAAGTTGCAAAAACCGGCGGTGAAGCATCTGATAGACAAACTGCCGTCATGTATATGATTGCGCGTTATATTTTGGCGCGTGATTATTATTTAATTAATGAAAACGTGCAAGATATGCCCAAACGTTATCGTGACCATCACCGCGGTCGAATTCTTGAAATTCGTGAAGACCAAAAACGCATTGTCTTTGATGAATTTCACAGAACTGCAAAAGCAAAATCAGTGCGCGACCAAGTGTTAGTTGATATGCGTGAAGGCCGTAAATGGAAAGTACAAATTGCATTGTTATCACAAGCACTAGAAGATTTTGATGAAGTTATGGTGGATTTTGCTACTAGCGTATTTATTATGGATGCAGGTCCCGCCCAAGCCCTAGAAAAATCAGCAAAAACATTCGGCTTATCCGATACTGCCAAACAAGCTTTACGTACGCGTGTTCACGGTCCACGCGCAGGTGGCGGAACATTCCTTGCGCAATTTGCAACTAAAGAAGGCATGAATACCCAGTTATTAACCAATACCCTAGGTCCTATAGAATTATGGGCATTTAGCACTACCGCAGAAGATGCTTATGTGCGTAATGCTTTATATGATAGTATTGGTCCTTCTGCCGCACGGAAAATTTTATCACGTTTATATCCAAACGGTTCAGTAGCCCAAGTGGTTGAGAGAAAACTACTAGAAATTCGCGATGCCGGCGAGCTTTCTGATGAATCCAGTCAAAATGTATTGCAAAATATTATTCAAGAAATTTTGAAAAATTATCAAGCGAGCTTGTGATGCAATTAATGTTTATGGGTGCAACTGGAACTGTCACAGGTTCTAAATATTTGTTAAAAGCATCCGATAAACAAGTATTAGTAGATTGCGGTTTGTTTCAAGGCTATAAAGAGTTACGCTTAAGAAACTGGGCAGAATTGCCAGTAAACCCAAAAGAAATTGAAGCCATAGTCATCACTCATGCCCACATTGATCATACCGGTTATATCCCTTTACTTATCAAAAATGGTTTTAAAGGAAAAGTATTTACAACACCTGGCACTAAAGCTTTATGCGAAATTTTACTACCTGACAGTGGATTTTTACAGGAAGAAGAAGCAAGACTTAACAATAAATATCATTCATCAAAGCATCACACCGCCTTACCTTTATATACTGAAAAAGATGCGGTAGCGGCATTAAAACATTTTGAAACCGTCGATTTTCACGAGCATTTTAAAGTTGCAAAAACATTCAAAGCTTATTTTCATCACGCAGGTCATATTATTGGTGCAGCCTGTGTTGAAATGCAACACCAAAACACTAGCGTATTATTTAGCGGTGATTTAGGCAGGCCACATGATGCAATCATGCGTGCACCTGATGACATCACTAAAGTCGACTATTTAGTTTTAGAATCCACTTATGGAAATCGCTTGCATGAACATGAAGATGTAGAAGAAAAACTCGGGTCTATTATCAGAGAAACAGTTAAGCGCGGCGGCACTGTTATTATTCCTTCTTTTGCTGTGGGTCGTGCGCAAACTATTTTATATTATTT
>JBEKTV010000243.1:0-2511 GCA_049515675.1 Gammaproteobacteria bacterium
GATGAATTGATTAAAGCAGTAAATGATTGGAATAACCATACCCGTTTTGGTGAAGTGCATGGTTATCAGGGCGAGCCTTTGATTGCGCCACAACTTAAACAGTATTGATACCAGCCCTATGTTGTTTGCTAAGTTCAGCATTCATCATGTCAATATAGGTTTGGTAATGTACAAATTGCGCAGGTGTTATTGTGGCCATAATACTTTTATCATCGGTAGATAATAATGGATAACGGAGTGGAAAATTTTTATCAGTCAACCTTTGCTCAAATGGGGTATTGATATCATACCAAGGATCAGTGATAAAACATTCATTTTGATGATCTACAACCACTATAAAATTATGTCCGTCAAAATCACTGCCTGATTTATAATACCATTTAAGCGTATAAGGCACTTTTTTTTCAATTAATTTTAACCACACTAAACTCGATACCGCCACGCAATCAAAAGATTTATGTTTTAATGCCGATAAAGCGCGTAAAATAGATTCATGAATCATCACGGGAATTTTACGTGCATTAAAAATTTGCTCTAATCTAGGATCGGGATTGAAAAAACGCCATGGACTCAGAGGCCCTTTGTATTCTGCTTCGCATCTGGCATTCCAAAAGGCAACTTCAAGTTGTTTTTGTTCATATTCTCTTTTGGGTAGAATCAGTTTGTCGACAGTTTTCTGAAAAGGTAACTGGCCAATGGTGATTTCATAGAATATCACTAGTACAACTAATAAAAATGCAAACATGATTGGACGGAAAAAACCTTCAATATTAGGCGTATTATTGAGAGCATTGATCTCTTTTATTATTAAAAAGGCTAATACTAGCCAAAACTGAGCAATATAAATTCTAGGATCACCCAGCCCTTGATTTCTTTTTAGCAATACATCTTTGGCTTGTTTTAAAGTAGTCACTTGGTGGGTTGTTATATCTATAGGCGCAGCATTTTTGGCATTGATAATACGGCCGCTAACAAGGTTTTTGACTTCAAAAAATATTTCTTGAATATCTTGTGGTACTGCTTTCATTTAAAAAGCTTACCATGAATTGCGCAATTCCCGCAAGGCTAAAAATATGTCTTTACGGCTCACTTGCTCTAGCGGTAATTCAATGCCTTTTGCGCGCAAAACACTTTCGATTTCATTACTGTCTTCACGGAAAAATGGATTGACTAAGCGCTCTTCGCGTAATGTCGTGATATAAGGTCTAGGCGCGGTTTTTAATTTATCTTGCAGAACTTTGATATGCATGTTATGCGGCTCAACACTTAAAGCAAACTTCAAATTATTATCGATATAATCATGACCTGGATAAATATAAGTTTCATCCGGCAAAGTTTCGAGTTGTTCCAGAAAGGTATTATAGAGTTGATTCATATTACCGCCGTGTAAACAATTACCACAACCGGCATTAAACAAAGTATCACCAGTAACTAAATGTGGCACGTCATTTAAATCATAGCCAAATAAACAAATATGCGACAACGTATGACCTGGTGTATCTAACACTGTGAATTTCACGGTTTGCCCAATTTGCAAAGAATGATCGCCACGTAATTTAATATCCACATTAGCAATCGGCGCCAAATAATGCGCACACAGTTTTGCGCCAGTGGAAAGCCGCATGGCTTCATTACCTTCAGTATGGTCGCGGTGTTCATGGGTATTAACAATATGGGTAATTTTAAAGCCATGTTGATTGGCAACACTTAAACACGCATCTACGGCAATGGGGTCTATGACTAGGGCTTCTTTAGTTTCAAGACAAGCGACCAGATAATTATAATTTCGGCCGGCATTTTCGGCATTGATGATTTCTATGTGCATTTAGATATTCCAAGTATTTTGATATAATCCACCCATGACAATCGCGCAGCAACTCATAGCCAATTATAGTGCCCAAGTGGTACAAAGGCCAAAAACAGATATTTATTCGCAAGGCGAGCGCCAGGCGCGTTTTACCGCCTTGAAATCCTTATTAAAACAACAAAATGCTGTTTTAATCGCCCATTATTATGTGGATGCGCTGCTACAACAATTAGCAGAAGAAAGTGGTGGATTTATTGGTGACTCGCTAGAAATGGCTAAATATGGCAAAAATGCCGATGCTGATACTTTGGTTGTCGCCGGGGTTAAATTTATGGGCGAGACGGCAAAAATCCTCAGTCCGCATAAACGGGTATTGGTCCCAACATTAGAAGCCAATTGTTCCCTAGATTTAAGCTGCCCGATTGCTGAATTTTCACAATTTTGTGATGCGCATCCTGATCGCACAGTGGTGGTCTATGCCAATACTTCCGCCGCCGTAAAAGCCCGCGCCGATTGGGTAGTCACCAGTAGTATTGCTGTTCCCATTATTGAACATTTAAAAGACAATAATGAAAAAATCATTTGGGCGCCGGATCGTTATTTAGGCGATTATTTACAGCGCAAAACCGGTGCGGATATGTTGCTCTGGCAGGGCAGTTGTATTGTGCATGAAGCCTTTAAAGCCGATACTTTAAAAACTTTAA
>JBEKTV010000244.1:0-2506 GCA_049515675.1 Gammaproteobacteria bacterium
TTGGCAAAGTGTGGCTGAGCGTTTAAAACCATTTACAGAAATTCAGCATTTATCTCCGGTAGTTGCAGGCCAAGGCATGATAGCCACCCAAAAATACACCCGTTACGTGATGATTAATGGTATTGACCCTAAGCAAGAACAAAATACCCGCTTAATGAAAAGCATGCAAAGCGGCTCAATAAATGATTTAAAACCCGGTCAGTTCGATATTTTAATTGGCGCGCCCTTGGCCAAACAATTGTCGGTAGAAATCGGTGATTATATTACTTTAGTCACACCAGAAGCGGCATTAACACCTGCAGGATTAATTCCAAGATTTAAGCGTTTTCAATTAGTGGGCACATTTGAGGTAGGTTATGACTATGATACTTCAATGGCGTTTATTGAACTATCCGATGCACAAAAATTATTTAAAATGGGCGATCGCGTGACTGGGATTCAAATGAAACTTGATGATTTATTTGCAGCACCTAGATTGAAAAATGAAATTTATGAAGCTTTAGGCAGCAAATATTCGGTGAGTGATTGGACGCGCACCAGCGGTAATTTTTTTGAAGCCGTAAAACTTGAAAAAACCTTAATGTTTTTAATGCTGATTTTAATTATCGCTGTCGCAGCGTTTAATATTTTATCGGCTTTAGTGATGATGGTTACTGATAAACAAGCAGATATTGCTATTTTAAGAACATTAGGCATGTTGCCAGGTACTATTATGCGGATTTTTATGGTGCAAGGGATGACGATAGGTTTAATCGGCACTATGCTCGGCATTATCGGTGGTGTTACGCTTGCCCTTAATGTCACAGATTTAATTGCTAATATTGAAACCTGGTTTGATGTAAAATTACTATCAGAAGAAGTATATTATATCAGCCATTTACCCTCAGTATTATTATTAAAAGATATTATCAAAATTACCATAGTTGCGCTGATATTAAGCTTTGTGGCAACGCTTTATCCGTCTTGGCAAGCATCGCGTACACAACCTGCGGAGGCATTACGTTATGAGTAATATAGTATTGCGCGCCGAAAATATTGTGCAACAGTTTGATGAAGCAGGGCATATTTTAGAAATATTAGGCGGTGTTAGTTTAAGCGTTAAAAGCGGCGAGCGGGTTGCGATTGTCGGCAAATCAGGCTCTGGCAAAAGTACCTTAATGCATTTACTTGGCGGTTTAGATAAGCCGGTTTCTGGTGAAGTATTTATTAATGATAAACCGATATATACACTTTCAGAAAAAAATCGTTGCTTATTGCGTAATCAGTCACTCGGTTTTGTGTATCAGTTTCATCATTTATTGCCAGAATTTACTGCAATTGAAAACGTCGCCATGCCGTTGTTAATTCGTAAAGAATCTTTTAAAATCGCCATGAAAGAAGCAGAAATTATTTTAAAACAAATGGGCTTAGGTGAGCGCTTAGATCATAAACCTGCGCAACTCTCAGGTGGCGAGCGACAAAGAACCGCAATTGCCCGCGCATTAGTGACGCGTCCTTCTTGTGTGCTTGCCGATGAGCCTACAGGAAATTTAGACACACAAACTGCGCAGAAAATATTTGAATTAATGCAGTCGTTAAATAAAGAATTAAATATAAGTTTCGTGGTGGTTACGCATGATGAAAATTATGCAAAATCTATGGATAGAATACTTCGTTTAGAAAACGGTCAGTTGAAAGAAATATAACAATAATTTACTTGCTTAAGTCCAATAGCAAAATATTAACAATCACTTTAAGGTGGATTGCCTATGCGCTATTGGAAAAATTATTTAATTGTTACCATATCCATTGCTTTATGGATAGCATTTCATGTTTATCAACAATGGATGCTGAACATCCCACTTGAACTTGAAAATAAAACTATACATATTCAAGGCGAAATAGTTTCCGATCCAATTATTAAAAAACATAGCGTACGCTTTTTATTTAAAACCAAAGCATTTGGCCAAGTGCAACTGGATTGGTATCGCACAAGGCAAATATTACAAAAAGGGCAAATCTGGGATTTGCATGTGCGGCTCAAAAATCCACGCAATTTTAATAATCCAGGAGGATTTAACTACGCACAATTTTTATTTTTAAAACGTATTAGTGCAACAGGTTATGTTTATGACCGTGAAGCGACAAATTTGATATTCACACCGGTTCAAAAAACAAATATTCGACAGCAGATTGCCACGCTAATTGACCAAGTACTTGAAGGGCGACCACAAGCTTCATTAATAAAAGGCTTAGCGGTTGGTATTCGTGACACTATGACCGATGCACAATGGCAATTATTACAAAAAACGGGTACTAGCCATTTGCTGGCTATATCTGGCTTACATATTGGATTAGTCAGTGGTTTTATATTTTTTTTAATGCGCTCATTGTGGGCGAGTATTCCACGTTTGCCATTGTATTGCCCAGCGCCCATCATAGGTGCAATTTTTGCGATTATTGCTGCATTTATTTATTCTGCTTTAGCAGGTTTTGCGATTCCTACCCAGCGTGCATTAATTATGAT
>JBEKTV010000245.1:0-2501 GCA_049515675.1 Gammaproteobacteria bacterium
CCAAATCACAAGGTGCATCACAAGCCATGTTATATGGCACAGGTTTAACTGAACAAGATTTGCAAAAACCCCAAGTCGGTATTGCCAGCATGTGGTATGAAGGCAACACCTGTAATATGCATTTATTACAATTATCAGAGCACGTAAAAAAAGGCGTTAATGACGCAGAATTATTAGCCATGCGTTTTAATACTATTGGTGTGAGTGATGGTATTTCTATGGGTACTAGCGGTATGTGTTATTCACTGCCTTCGCGTGATTTAATTGCAGATTCTATTGAAACAGTCATGGGCGCACAATGGTATGATGGTTTAATTACCATTCCAGGTTGTGATAAAAATATGCCCGGCAGTTTAATTGCTATGGGAAGATTAAATCGCCCTAGTCTTATGATTTATGGCGGCACTATTCAAGCAGGTCATATAAAAAATGAAACCATAGATATTGTATCTGCATTTCAAAGTTATGGCTCATTCCTTTGTGGTACTATTTCTGATGAGGAACGTAAAAACATTATTCAACATGCCTGCCCTGGCGCTGGCGCTTGTGGTGGCATGTATACGGCAAATACTATGGCGTGCGCAATTGAAGCTTTAGGTATGAGCCTACCCTATAGTGCATCTACCCCTGCTATTTCTAAAGAAAAAATGGATGAATGTTTAAGTGCGGGGAATGCAATCCGCATATTGCTCGAGAGAGATATTAAACCTAAAGATATTATGACCAAAAAAGCTTTCGAAAATGCAATCACTATTGTTATTGCACTCGGCGGCTCAACAAATGCGGTATTACATTTACTGGCGATGGCGCATGCAGTCAATATTCCTTTAACGCTTGAAGATTTTCAAAAAATTAATCAGCGCACGCCGCTGCTTGCGGATTTTAAACCCAGTGGCAAATATGTGATGGCAGATTTGCAACGCTATGGCGGTTTGCCCGCAGTGATGAAATTACTATTGGATGCAAACTTATTACATGGTGATTGCATGAGCGTCACCGGTAAAACCATTGCGGAAAATTTAGCCTCAGTTAAAGCCATAGGTGAAGATCAACCCATTATTCAACCCTTAAATAAACCATTAAAAACATCAGGACATATCGCGATTTTAACTGGTAACCTTGCGCCAGAAGGCGCAGTTGCCAAAATCACAGGCAAAGAAGGTTTAAAATTTACCGGGCCTGCTAATATTTTTGATTCCGAAGAAGACATGATTACAGCTCTTGAACATAAAAAAATAAATAAAGGTGATGTGATAGTAATTCGTTATGAAGGTCCAAAAGGCGGTCCTGGAATGCCAGAAATGCTAAAACCGACTTCTGCATTAATGGGTGCAGGTCTTGGCAATGATGTGGCTTTGATTACTGATGGCCGATTTTCCGGCGGCTCACACGGATTTATTATTGGCCATGTTGCGCCAGAAGCACAAGTAGGTGGACCTATAGCATTATTGCGTCAAGGTGACAAAATCACTATTGATGCAGAACAATTAAGCCTACATGTAGATGTTTCTGATGAAGAATGGGCCGAGCGTAAAAAATCCTGGATTATGCCAGCCTATAAAACGCAGCAAGGTGCACTCTTTAAATATATTAAAACCGTAGGTTCAGCCAGCCAAGGATGTATTACCGATGCGCCTTGACGGTACCAAGAGAAGAGACTAACATCACCATATTATGGATTTTAATAAATTTAATCTAGTTATACTCGTCTTTACGCTCACAGGCTGCGTTGCTGCTACGACCAATGAGGACGTCTATTGGCTAGAACTGCCTCTTAAACCTCAATCTGCTTTACAAGTAGATAATCCCCTCGCAGGTTATGACCCCGAGATTATTGATATCGAAAATTCTCTACAACCGCATTATGTCAATGTGACATTTGAAACTGACCTGCCACATGAGAATTCAGCGTCTATTGATATCATTCCTAAAGAAATGAGTTTTCTAAAATTTGATAGGGGCGCTGAACAAATCGTTTTAGATGACTATAAAGACGAAGACCATGCCAGCATTGAATTTATCTATAAGCAAGAAGAAAAATTAAACCATCATCCTGCGATTTATAATATTTATGTGGTTTCATATGATAATTCAGATGACCGTATTGTCATTATGCAATATTTAATTGATTATCCTTATTATCAAGTTGATTTAAGATATTATGCGCACACCAAAGCTGAATATCATGCTATTTTCAGTCCTAGAGTTGCTATAGAGCATACTCATGGCGCTGCGTTTGAATTCTTTGAATCATTTAAATTATTTTATAAACATCATGAAGAAGAAGACGATGATGATGATGATGAAGACCATGAAGAAGATCATGACGAAGATGAAGACGAAAAAGAAGATAATAAAAAAGGTCCAAAACCAAGATTATAAGTCTGAAGAACTTATCAATTTATCTCGACCAAATTTAAACGTTATAGCACCATCGATTGCCGTATTATAAGCTTGCCCCTCATAACGATTAACTACATCTTTATTCGGAAATTTATAAC
>JBEKTV010000246.1:0-3238 GCA_049515675.1 Gammaproteobacteria bacterium
TTACGAAAATTCTATGTAAAATCAGCGCTTTAAACTTAAGAGAGATAAATATGCTGACTATTCAATATGTTAAGGCCCAAGAAATACTAGACTCTCGCGGAAATCCAACAATCGGAGCACAAATAACAATAAATGGCCAAACCGGCTATGCCGCCGTGCCTTCAGGGGCGTCTGTAGGCTCACGTGAGGCCTTAGAATTGCGAGATGGTGACAAAACCCGCTATATGGGTAAAGGCGTACAAAAAGCGGTTGCGCACGTTAATCAAGACATTGCCAATGCCATTATTGGGCATAGTTTTAACGACCAACAAGCGCTAGATAAAGCCTTAATTGAACTTGATGGCACTGAAAATAAAAGCCGTTTAGGCGCAAATGCCATATTAGCGGTGTCTATGGCTTATGCGGTGGCTAAAGCCAAAGCGCAAGGCAAGCCGCTTTATGCAAGTATTCGCGCGCAAAATCAATATAGTTTACCTGTGCCTATGATGAATATTATCAACGGCGGGGCGCATGCGGATAATAATGTCGATGTGCAAGAATTTATGATTATGCCAATTGGTGCACCTAATTTTCATGAGGCGCTACGTTATGGCGCTGAAATTTTTCATACTTTGAAAAGTGTTTTGAAAAAACAAGGCCTGAATACTGCGGTGGGTGATGAAGGTGGTTTTGCACCGAATTTACCGGCAAATGTTGCGGCGATAGAAGTGATTTTGCAAGCCATTGAACAAGCGGGATTTAAACCGGGTAAAGATGTGGCATTAGCACTAGATGTTGCAAGTTCTGAATTTTATCGCGATGGATTTTATCATTTAGAATCAGAAAATAAAAAATTAGATGCGCAAGGTTTAACCGATTTACTCGCGCAATGGGTGAATGATTATCCGATTATCAGTATTGAAGATGGTATGGCCGAACAAGATTGGGCGGGTTGGAAATTGTTGACGCAAACTTTAGGGTCTAAAATTCAATTAGTAGGCGATGATTTGTTTGTGACTAATAGCAAAATTTTACAGCAAGGAATCGATCAACATATTGCCAATGCGATCTTAATTAAGCTTAATCAAATTGGTACGGTGAGTGAAACTTTAGCCGCGATGGATATGGCTACAAAAGCCGGTTATAAAAATGTAGTTTCACATAGATCAGGTGAGACTGAAGATACGTTTATTGCAGATTTAGCAGTTGCGACTAATGCGGGGCAAATTAAAACTGGTTCCTTATGCAGAAGCGATCGGGTAGCGAAATATAATCGTTTGTTGCAAATCGAAGCACAATTGGGCGAAGGCGCAAAATTTGGTAGTTGATCCCTAGGGGCGAATAATTATTCGCCCCTACAGAATTAAAACTCATCTCCCCAATCAGCCTTACGCGCTTTTTTATAAATCAATTTATCTTTTGCGGATACTTTTTTCTGTTCAATATGTCCATGAGTACACAAGCGCAATTCTACCCAACCTTTATGTAATTCAGGTTTGGCTATAATTCTTGCATCTGCTGGGGAATGTTTTTCACGACTGACAATTAAATACGAAAATTTCTCATCCTCGTAGCCAAGCTCGCCACCTTTTAATTGCTTATGTAATTTACTGCGTTGCACACGCGCAGGAAAATGACACCAATCTTGACCTTGCATAGGGCAAGGCAGTGAATTAGGGCAGGGGGCAATGATATGTGCACCCATATTCAATAAATGTGTGCGCATTTTGATAATGCGTTGATAACCTTCTGGCGTGCCAGGTTCGATCAAGACTAATATTTTTTTCGCTGCATGAAAAGCTTGGGTCACAATCGCTTCAGGATCTGGCATTTCATTTAGACTATAAGACATTAACACTAAATCATGCGCAGCTAATTCACACGGTAAATGCTTTTTTTGCCAATCAACAGGGTTGTCAATTAATTGTTGTCCTAATTTAATAAACTCTGAATCAGTTTCAATCAGCGTTGCTTGCTTTATTGTTGGAAATATTTTATGCGCCGCTAAATATCCAGTCCCAGGCCCTGCGCCTAAATCTAAAAATGATTCGATCTGCGTAGTCGGTATGGTTTTTAAAACTTGCGTAATTACAGCAAGTGTTGCAGGCATGCGGGTAATTAAATAAGCCAAATAATGTTCATAGCGCGTCAAGTAAGGCTTTTGCTGAGCGCGATAGCGTTCTGTGAGCTCGAAGCTCGCTTGCTTGAGAATATTGACCGGGATGTTTTGGATGAGGGACTCGAGTTTATTTTGCATGGTGAGTTATAATATCATTTTTATTGATATTTCATCAGATTTTCTTTGTCTTTGAGGATGGTGAATCCGGCGGTGAACCCGTAGGACTAGGGGGACCGCTTGCGCTCTCATTATTATTAGCTAAATCTCTTTGTTTCATCCCTTCATAACTTATTACTGGCGCCGCAGTTGCAGTAGGTGGATAACTATTGCTTTTTTCTATCGCAAGCAAAAATCCCTGCGCCAATAGGGTTACCCACAGCTAAAAGTCCAATGACTGTAAACATAATACTAAGTTTTGTAAATTCAGTTGCAAATTTAGCTTGAGCTTTGCGTAATTCACCTAGATCTCCAGTTTGTTCAAATTTTTTTATAGCCCTATCAAAATCTTTACATGCATAATATAAATTTTTCATTTGATTACCCACGGTGGCAATCACCATCAATAGTAGACCCACAGGCGTACCGGCTGCGCCAGTAACAGCTGCCATTTTAAGTGATACACCGACAACCATTGATAGTAAATGTAGGGTATCTACACCAAGTGTGATTTGAGCCTTTGATTGTTTGTAAAGTAATTCTGGATCATTAGGATTTTTTTTCAGATCAGTTGCAATTCGATTTAATTCTTGAATATCGTAATTTATCGTGTTGACCAATTCAATCACATAAACACCTAATACGAAACTATCCAACATCATGATTGACATCTCAAACCATTCAATATCAAACAATAATTCAGCCGCTGTACCGGGTAAGCGCATAATACATATAGCAGACCACGTGACGCTATCGATAAGGTCATATATCATTTTATTTTTTTGTTCTTGTGTGTGCGTTAAATCTTTACCATAGAGATACGCATTGATACCCGCAGAAAGTAAATAACCAAGAGAAACTAAAGCAAATAAACTTTCATGTCCTGCTAGATGTACAGGTTCACCATATTGTTCTTTATGAAAATTATACCCGCGCATTGATACTGTGCGAATGACGATCATGTCTCTTAGGGTTGTATTGAGT
>JBEKTV010000247.1:0-4421 GCA_049515675.1 Gammaproteobacteria bacterium
AGTTATTTTATGTGGTGATTTTTTTCAATTGCCCCCAATCTCTTCTGAAAATGCTTTAACACAGGAAAAACAGTTTGCCTTTGAAGCAACTTCATGGATAAATGGCAATTTTTATGTGTGCTATTTGCACGAACAGCATCGCCAGCTCAATGATCCTTTGTATCATATTTTAAATGATATTCGCAGTGGTACCGCAGGTGAACATACTAAAGTTCCACTGCGTACCCGCTACAAAAAAGAACCGCAAGGACATACCATCGCTACAAAATTATATTCTCGTAATGTAAATGTCGATTTGATCAATGAGCGGGAACTTGCCCACATCAAAAGCCAAGAAAAAATATTTCAGATGAGTAGCGAAGGTTTTCCATTGCTGGTAGAAGGCTTGAAGAAAAGCTGTCTTGCGCCGGAAACATTAAAATTAAAAATCGGTGCGGAAGTGATGTTCATCAAAAATCATATGCAAGGAAAATATGCAAATGGTACGCGCTGTACTGTGGTTGGGTTTGATAGTCATCAAGATTGGCCCATTGTTAAAACCTATGATAATGACATTATTATTGCCGAACCCGAAAAATGGCAATACGAAGACGATGGCATCATACGCGCTACGATCACGCAAATACCACTGCGACTTGCCTGGGCTATCACTATTCATAAAAGTCAGGGTATGACGCTAGATGCTGCGGAAATTGATCTAGGCGATGCATTTGAACCTGGCATGGGTTACGTGGCCTTATCACGTGTGCGAAGTTTAAATGGATTAAAGCTGATGAATTTAAATGAAATGGCCTTGCAAGTTCATCCTAAAATTCTTGAACATGATAAAATTTTTAAACAGTGTTCAGCGGATAATGTTGAATATCTAAAGACATTATCCAAAGATGAAATAGCTCAATACCAACAGCAAACGCTCATTGACCGCTTTGGTGGTTGTACTATAAAACCTGTAACAAAAAAACAAAAACCCATTCCTACGCATCTCATCACTTTAGAAATGCTACAAGACAATCAATCGATTATAGAGATTGCTGAGCATCGCTCTCTATCAATAGGTACGCTATTGACGCATATTGAAAAACTTAATGGTTTGCAGTTGATTAATGACCATCATATCAAGCACCTGAAATGTATGCTCAAGCAAGAAGATTTTAATACCATTTATTCCGCATTGAAAGTATCAGAAGATGGGAAATTAATGCCGATTTATGAGCAATTTGATGGTAAATATTCCTATGATAGCATTCGGGTGGTGAGACTTTTTGTGAAGGAGAGCAATACATTATGATACACAAATATGACACTATTATTTGGGGCTTAGGCGCCATGGGCAGCGCAGCTTTATATCAATTGGCAAAACGTGGTCATGCGGTGTTAGGAATTGATCAATTTTCACCGCCGCATAGCTATGGCTCAACCCATGGGGATACACGTATTACTCGTCAAGCCATTGGTGAAGGTGAGCAATATACACCTCTTGCGCTTCGATCTTATGAACTGTGGAAAGAAATTGAAGAAAAAACTAGAGAAAATTTATTAACCATTACTGGTGGCTTGATTATTTCCAAACAACAATCTGATTTTTTAGTCAATACAATGAGCGCTGCTAAAAAATATCATATTCATCATGAAGTATTAGAAGCTCACAAATTACGCAATAAATTCCCACAATTTAATGTACAAGATGACGACATTGGTTTTTATGAATTTAATGCAGGATTTTTACGTCCAGAAAAATGTGTCACTGCGCAATTATTATTAGCACAGCAATATGGCGCGCATATTCATCAAAATGAAATTATAGAAAATTTTGAAGAAATCAATGAAAACTGCATTCGCGTCAAAACCAATCAAGGCGAATATCAAACCAGAAAATTAATTATCACCGCTGGCGCTTGGTTGCCTAATATCTTAGAAGAAACATATGCAAAATTATTTACAGTAACACGTCAAGTACTCTTCTGGTTTGATATTCAAAATGCATTTCAAAGTTTTTCACAAGGCCATTTTCCAGTATTTATTTACAAACCTAATCCCAACACCCGCACAGGTGGGATCTACGGATTTCCGGCAATTGATGGTATACATGGCGGAATTAAAATTGCTCAAGGCCAATATGGTGAAGTAAAATTAGTCGTCAATGTATTAAAGCCGTCACTTGTTTGTATACGAATACATTTGATGAAAATTTTATTATCGATACTCATCCAAATCACCCTACAGTATTGATAGTGTCCCCTTGCTCAGGTCATGGATTTAAATATTCTGCGGCGATTGGGGAAATCGTGGCGGAGCTGATTATCGATGGTAAGAGTAATTTAGATATCAGTGGGTTTAGACTGGGAAGATTCAAACATTAGGTTATATCTAGCTCATCAACAACACTACGTGCAAAAGTTGCACTTACTGACTCTTGCCTATCGCAGGTGAATTTTTCTGAAATCATTTTAAAATTGAACCGAAAATAGGTTTAAATTACAAATGATTTTAGATTTTTGACAGGCTTTGATGGAATCGAGCCCACAGCCTGCGGTTTTGGAGACCTTGAGGTTTTTTATGGTTCTATATAAATCAATGCCTTGTGATCTTTCTTCATGTTCTAAAACTGCCTAAAAAGGCCTAGATACGCGATGAGCCGTTGTGCTTTGACACAAATTTAGCACAGTTTAAAATCCCGAGGAATGGCATTCCATATGAACTATTAAGTAGTACTTAATAGTTGCCTCGCGTTCAAGTTCATCATAATGAAGTTATTCGAAAAATTCGAATAACTGAATTTTCTTCCAACGCATTGTTTCCAAATGGCAATAACTGACTCTTCTAACTATTTAGATTCAAAGATGTTTAGAATAGCAAAAGGCAGTTATCCGGAATTTCCGGATAACTGCCTTGCTACAGCAGCACTATGTGCAAAAATTGCACATACTAAATTCTTGTTTCAAGTGCTGCTAAACCTACTCAAACAAAGTGATAAATTCCGCTAAAGAATATACTCGGTAACCTTTATTTTTTGCTTCTTTAGATAAAATACTACTCTCCTCTGAAACTACAATCATATTTCCACTAAATTTTGCAGTTAAAATTATTAAAGCATCTGCCAGATGTTTTCCTTTGTTTTTATCTTCACGTTGATGCATGCTGCTGTCTCTACGCAGATCTTTCAAATCCGCAAACTCCTCCTCGCTACAAAATCTTTTTCCGAAAAAATTTCCTTCGAGCGAAAGCCATTGATTATTTATTGGTTCGATTACTTTATCGATGACTTGAGAAAAAATTGATTTCAACTGAGCCTGTTTTTCCATTTTTTCTTTTGGCATATTACAAATCTGTTGATACTGTATAGTAGTTGCATAGTACTCAAAACCCTTCCTAGGAAGGTTGGCAAGTAAATCAACATCGCTTAAGAGCTTGTCGAAAACATTAGTATCTAACATAACTGCTTTCATAATTTCCTTAATCAGGTTATTAAAAATTAATTTCTATTCCATATGAATTTTAGTTATTTTTCGCTTTCTGAATTATTTTCAAGCAATTGGATTTGCTCATATTTCTCTCTCGCAACACGTATGGCTTGATGCAATTTTTGCTCAAGAATTTTTCTTGGCGGCAGCTCGGTCAAATATTGAGCCACATGAATACTATTTTTATTAAGTTCAAGTAATTCTATATCTTCTTGATCTTTATCAGCACATATAATAATACCCAAAGGCTTTTCTTCGCCCGTACGGCGTTCGTGTTTATCTAACCATTTCAAATACCATTCCATTTGTCCTGCATGCTCAGGTTGAAAGGAGGTAAATTTTAACTCGATGGCGATAAGTCGACGCATAGCACGATGAAAAAATAATAAATCTAAATATCGATCATTTTTGTCGGTGCTCATACGCTTTTGCCGTGCAACAAAACAAAAATCACTACCCATTTCTTGTATAAACGATTGCAGCTCCGTTAAAATAGCATCTTCTAATTTACGCTCTGATGAAATGGAATGTGGGTATAAAAATTTAAAAACACAGGGATCTTGCAGGTATAGGTCTGGATTCATTAAATCACCCTGTTTGACCTTTTCTAGCTCAGCTTTAATAACAGACTTAGGCTGCTTTGCTAGGGCTGTTCTTTCATAGAGCATACCATTAATTTTTTGCCTCAGACCACGCACACTCCAGCGCTCTAAGCGGCACATTTCAGTATAAAAATCTCGTTTTAAAGGGTCATCAATAGCCATTAATCTCAAGAAATGAGACCAAGCCAATTGTTGTGACACTGTCACAACAATTGCTTGGTCTGGATATAGTTTGGCTAATTTGAGCATTCGGGTAAGGTTAGGCGTATCAAAACCAGCCCCATATTGCACCGTGAGCCATTCAGAGAGGGTTTTAATGATATATTGGCCGTATTCCGCCCTTTCTTCTTTCAGGATA
>JBEKTV010000248.1:0-3651 GCA_049515675.1 Gammaproteobacteria bacterium
CATGTCTTTACCCCTTCCTTGTACGACTATTTAGAAATGTCCCTCAGACCAATTACTAACCCTTTTCCACATATTTTTTGCGCGACGCTGTAACTGTGGATCGCTTCTACGCATTTGCTGCTGATGAAACCCATATAATAGCAAACCTACGCCTGTTGCATACACTGGATTATTCATTACGTCGGTTAAACCACCTATGTTTTGTGGATAACCTATACGCACAGGCATATGAAAAACTTCTTCGGCTAATTCTACACAGCCTTTTACTTTTGCACTACCACCTGTGATAACAATTCCAGAAGCAATTAAATCTGCAAAACCACTGCGACGTAATTCTGCTTGCACTAAAGTAAATAATTCTTCGTAACGCGGCTCAACCACTTCGGCCAATGTACGTTGTGATAATACTCGCGCAGAACGCTCACCGACTCCGGGCACTTCAATTAAATAATCAGCATCGGCAACCATAGTTAATGCGCAAGCATGTTGACGTTTAATCGCTTCAGCACTTTGTGTTGGGGTTCTTAATGCAACTGCAATATCGTTGGTCACTTGATCGCCGGCAATTGGAATCGCTGCAGTGTGACGAATGGCACCTTCAGTGAAAATCGCAATATCTGTTGTACCGCCACCGATATCAATTAAGCACACGCCTAAATCTTTTTCATCTTCAGTGAGCACGGCATGACTTGATGCTAATTGCTCGAGAATAATATCATCGACTTGTAAGCCACAACGGCGCACACATTTCACAATATTTTGCGCAGCACTCACCGCGCCTGTCACCATATGTACTTTTGCCTCTAGGCGCACGCCTGACATACCAAAAGGTTCTTTAATACCTTCTTGGCTATCAATAATAAATTCTTGCGGAATAATATGTAATATTTTTTGGTCAGCGGGAATTGCAACTGCGCGCGCGGCATCAATCACACGCTCAATTTCTGCTTGACCGACTTCATGATCACGAATCGCAACAATGCCATGAGAATTTAAACTACGAATATGACTGCCTGCAATGCCGGCATACACAGAAGTGACTTCACAACCTGCCATTAATTCTGCTTCTTCGATAGCACGTTGAATAGAAGCAACAGTAGATTCAATATTCACAACCACGCCTTTTTTCAAACCACGTGAAGGATGATTGCCAATACCGATAATATCGATTTTATCTTCTTCAGGCGAGACTTCGCCAATAATTGCAACAACTTTAGAAGTGCCGATGTCAAGCCCAACAATTAAATTTTTTTCATTATTCTTGGCCATTTTCTAATTCCATTTAGATTTTTTAACTACTTTTTCCCAAAACCAACATACATCTCATCTGGTTTTTCAAGATTGAGCGTAGGCATCACTCCAATAAACCTAACAAGACGATTCTCAACATCATCTTGTCCTAAATTAAATCGCATCCCATTACTGAGTCGTCCGGACCAGGCCGAACGTGGGCTTAAATCTAGTTCAACTATCGATAACCCTTGTTTTGCTAATTGTGTATTTAATTGTTTATATACACTCAAAACTTCTTGATAACGGACTTCATCACCACTTAGCTTGGGTAACTTAAGTGTGTGTGCTTGTTTGGGGTCAAACAGCTCGCCCTTATCATTAATAAACCCGGTGTCTTGCCATCTTAACACTGCTGTTTGCTCAGTGATCGCAATTTTCAGTGTATCTGGCCAAATACGTTCAATATTCACTTTTTGGACCCAAGGCAACCGTTGTAAATCCTGTTGCATTGCGTCCATTTTTATTGTAAAAAAACTATCTCCTACATACTGCAAAACGGTTTCTTTTACGGCCTCTGGTTTCACCTTATCCAGTTGCGTCGTGACTTCCACGGCATTAATTGGCCATAAAGCCGGATCCTTGACATAGGTATAGCCTATAATAAGCAATATAGCCAAAAGCAACAAGAATAATAGCAGACTATGTCGTAACCATTTAATCACTTTGTGCTAACCATGCGTGTTTTTTCGGCCAAATACTTTCTAAAATAGCCAAAGTTAAATCATCAAATGTTAAACCCAATGCTTTTATACCCATGGGCACCAAGCTGTGGTCGGTTAATCCAGGCACAGTATTCATTTCTAAAAGCCAAAAATTACCCTGTTTATCCTGCATATAATCAGCACGCCCCCAACCGCTGCAACCCAGGGCATGATACGCTTTCTTTGTAATATCTGCTAAATAATTTTCTTGTTCGTCACTGATTCCGCTTGGGATAAAATATTGGGTATCATTTGACTGATATTTGGCGAAATAATCGTAATAAGGCTCAGCCGGTTGAATATAAATAGACGGTAATATCGCTTTGCCGACAATACCCACCGTGAATTCTTTGCCTTCAATCCAAGGCTCGACCATCACATCGCCTGGGAAAACCGCTGCTTTTTCATAGGCGGGTAATAATTCATCCAAATGCGCAACTTTACTCACCCCTACAGTTGAGCCCTGACTTGCTGGTTTTACCGCTAAAGGTAAGCCTAATTCGGCAATTACCGCTTTAGGGTCAAAACCTTTAGTTAAAATTTGGTAAGGTAAAACAGGATAACCTAAAGCTTGCCAAATGCGTTTGCTGGCAATTTTATTCATGGCGATGCTGCTTGCGGTTAAATCGCTGCCGGTGTAAGGGATACGCAAAATCTCTAATAAACCTTGAATCGCACCATCTTCATCGCCAGGACCGTGTAAGGCAATAAAAGCAGCGTCAAATTTTTCTTGTAATAAACGCGTGATAATTTCTGGGTGACGCACATCAACTGCATGGGCATCTACACCTTTACGAATTAATCCTTCTAAAACAGCATTGCCAGAATTTAACGACACTTCCCTCTCAGCGGATTCACCCCCCATTAACACGGCGACTTTGCCATATTCTTTGGGGTTACGATTTAAATTGCCAAGATTAGCTATTGCTGTTTGCTTATCCATATGTTCTTACCTCTGGGATTAATTCTATTCCTGTTTGCTCATGCACCACTTGTTGTACATGCAATATCAATGCCTCGATATCAGCAGCCCGCGCATTTTTTATATTAATAATAAAATTAGCATGTTTTTCTGACACCATGGCATCGCCCATTTTCAAACCTTTTAAACCACATTGCTCAATTAATTTTGCAGCAAAATTTCCAGGTGGATTACGAAATACCGAGCCGCAACTTAACACGCCTATGGGTTGTTTTTCACGTCGCTCACGCAACAGCAGGCGAATTTTTTCTTGTTCAGTTTCACTATCATTGGTTTTAGGAAACACAAAATGCGCCGCAACAAACCATTCATCTTTAGGTAAAGACACGTGTCGATAACCTACAGTAAATTCCTCACGCGGACGTAATTTGATTTCGCCTTGGCGATTGATCATTTCTACCGCTTTCACATGTGTCCAAGTCTCACCACCAAATGCACCCGCATTCATGGCGAGCGCCCCGCCCACTGTGCCTGGAATTCCTGCAAAAAAACTACCCTCGGCTAAGCCGTGTTTGGCACAAAATTTTGCGAGTTTTGCACAAGTCACACCCGCTTGCGCACGCACTATATTATCCTCACAAGTTAATTCATTTAAACCATCTTGGGTCAGAATCACAGTGCCATTAATACCCGCATCGCGAATCAATACATTACTGCCAAGGCCTAACCAAACAA
>JBEKTV010000249.1:0-4316 GCA_049515675.1 Gammaproteobacteria bacterium
TGATGCGATCAGGTCGCATGCGTAATGCGGCATTCAGTAAATCATGAGAAGTTATTTGTGCACTACTTTGCATACCTCTTGAGTAAAATAAACGCACTTGATTTTTGCTGGGTATTTTTAACTCGGGAGTATCCTCAATACTGATTATGCGCTCGTCTTTATCTATACAATCAAGCAACATATTTAACAACGAGGTTTTACCTGAATAAGTGCCGCCACTGATTAGAATATTTTTTTTATATTGAACTGCTTTAATGAGAAATTCTTGATATTGCTTAAGGCTATACAGTTCTGTTAATTTGTTTATTTTAGTATCAGTTTTATCAGATAGTTGAGTAAATCCACCTTGGCTTGTAAAAGTATTCAGATCTAATATTGCATCTGATTTTTTTCTGATGGATAAACAAACCGTATCTTGCCATTGTTGTTCTTCATCCAAACATTTACAAGCGGGCGAGAGTATAAGTTGTACCCTATGACCTCCAGGTAACATTGCTGATAACAAGGGTTTTTGCTCATTAATTTCTTGTCCTGATTCAGCAGCGATTAAGTTTGCAAATCGTTGCATTAATCTTAAAGGAAAATCAATCTTATGTTGAAATATGGCTTTACCGTTATCCAGCCAAACTTCATTGGGACGATTGATCATGATTTCATTAATCGCTTCATCTTGTAGATAAATCGCTAACGGACTCATGGTTTGTTGTAAAGAAGCATTGGCCATTTTATTTCACCGATTAAAAAATAGGAATTGATTGAGATACTTTCAGCACCTTACTAAAATCCAAATCTTTAGTCACCATGACATGAATGATTTCGCCTTGGTTAATATGGATTGTAGGTTTACGTATAATTCTGTTACTGAGAATTTCTGTAGAGGTGTCTGTTAATGACTCTGTCACGGCTTGTTGATATTGATTAGAAAACTCGCCCTGCTCTGAACTTAAATTGCTTGCCCCTACTGCCATAGACGATAACAATGCACTGGTGCCAAATATTTCCCAGAAATGACTATCGACATCCCCGGTCATGCCGCTTTGCCCTAATCTATCTGTGGCTAAAGATCCTAATTGAATATCGATACCGGTGGGAGTAATCGCCCTATCCCAACTAATATATAAACGGGTGTCACCGGTTTTTAATTGATTTTTATAATGGCCAATTAAACGCGTGCCTTTTGGTAATAAAGGGATATAAGATTGATAGCCATATACAGCTTGACTGATTTCTGCCACCACCATTCCCGGTAAATCACTATTGATGGCATGGGTTAATACCGCAGTAAAACGATGGCCTTGGAAAACTTTAAATGCAAGATCTTGTTGTTGACCTGCAATTGAAACTTCAACAGCCTTATCTTTGGATGTTGCTGTATCATTGGATAATGGAGTTTGAATTTTTTTGTTAATAATAACGCTAGGCAATGCTAACTGTCCTAAATCAGGATCAACTTTAACCGCCTGAAGCTGTGGTTCTCTGATAGGTTCATTCGCTATTGGCGGTTCTTGTTGATAGGATAAATATATAACTTCATCATCTTCTTCGGAAGTCGTATGTGTTTCATCGTTTTTAAGTTCAATAAAAATCATTGCCAGAAATAATAAGGCTAAACAACCCGACAATAATATTGTTTTATGTTTGCTCATTTCATGCTCCTGTTTATAAATAAAATTCAGGAGGTTGTTCGTTGAATAGACTAGTAGTCATTTCACCATGTCTTAAGGTGAACTGTGCACCTAAGCGCGTAATCACATGATAATCATCTTGTTCTCTGGTATTAATAGCATGCTCTTTACCATATTCGTCTACCAAGAAAATGGCGGGTCGCTCTTGCAATTTTGAAAATTGTAGATAAGTAAATTGTCCATCATCACATACAAAATGTGGCGCAATATTTTTATCACCATAAAGCGTATAAAGCTCGTTGATACAATCAGGAATAAATTTCTGTGGCTCTACATGAAATTGTACGGGCTCGAGTAAATGATCGCCATCTTGATAAATAAATTTTTTAATAAATATAACAAATCCTGGTCTGCGCTGGCTTTTTGAACTTCGCCATTGTTTATATTAGGCTCTAATGTTCTCAAATGAAATAAATATAAGCGTTGATTAGTCCAAACAGTTAAATTAGTATCAGGACTTAAACCAATTGGTTTAATATTAAGCGTATGACCAATAGGTACAATTTGCCATACGCTAGGATCCCCTAATGACACGCCAAGTACTTCCTCATCTGATGAAAATGAAATTGTGGTCGCAACACCAAAGGCAGTTGTAATTTCATAGACCTGATCTGGATGATAAATCACTGTTTTAATACGACTATCCATACTTTTAGCAATAGGATATTCTGCTGCATAACTACTGGTAAATAACAAAAATAAGCACACTTTAAGCACGATTTTCATAACTGCACCTCTTGATTAACTTGATAATGTGATTGATAAGTCTCGACTTGAAAATTAACAGGATTGATTTGATAAGCTTCATCTATGGGTAAAAATCGCTCAGCAAAATTAAACTTAATCTGCGCGTTTGCAGGAATTTCCTTCATAATCCCCTGTTCATTGATTAATAAATTAAATGAAACATAAGCACGCTGCGCATTCAAAAATGAAATATTAATTGCGCCTACATCTATAGTACTGGCCTTAGCATCAAATCTAGATAAATAATATTGATAATCACGATAAACAGTTTCATTAGCAAGATAATAAACACTGTCAGCGTCTTCCGTCTGTGTTGATGGATTGTAACGTTCTCTGGCAATAATAAATTTTCGAATCATATATTTTTTAAGTTGCTCATTTTCAATAAGCTCATCATTCACAATTGGCTTAATCGTAAGCGGCTCACCTAAGCTGTTGTCTACAAATACCAAAAACGGTGTGTTTTCTTTTAAGGGTAATAACAAGGTGACTGCAACTACAGCAATCATCGCAATAATTAAAGCTGATAACGCAATAATAATTGACCAATTGCGCCAAGTGATCGCTTGACTATAAGTATCTATATTCCAACTATTGGCCTTATCAAAATACGAAGATTTATTTTTTATCATGATATGTCCCTATCAAAATCGCAACTCGACTTGCGGTTAAAAATAATCCTGAAGAAATAAACAGTAGTAATAAAAATGAAGCCACATCCATCATGTCTAAGGTTTCTTGTTGTAATAATGCTTCTGTACTGCCATAGATGATTGCATAAACCATAGCAATCATAGCGAATATAATGATTTGCTTTAGCATGGCAATTAACACTACTTGCAACCAACCAAATGAAAATCGTTGCGTTTGCTTAAACATAAATAAAATAATAAAAAGTGGCGCTAAGGAAAGTCCAATAGCCATGATCATTTTTGCAAGTGAGATGACGAGTAAGCCATATCCCACCAGAAATAATGTCATTATTAATACCCCTAACGCCATCAAACCTTGATGAATTGCAGATATTGAAATCGCACCCCAAATGGTTGCGGCAATATCTAAACCTGAAAACCAAATATATTCTAGAAGTTCAATACCTGATACTTGATCGGGCACATTAGGCACTACTGAAACTAATGTCACTGCTAATTGATCAGGTAAAGCCACAGCTAAATCATAAACAAGTATTGCAAACACAGACCAATGTGTGGCTGTGTAATAACAAAAAACCACTAATAATACTTGATGCAAAATGGGAATATTAAACACTGGTTTTGAAGCCATTAAATATTGATAACCTAAAAACATAAAATACATGGCCACCAATAAACGAATGCTATTGATATTATGTGTGACTAACGCCTGATAAGCATTAAAAGTATAATCTTGTATCTGCGTATCAATCGTCTGCATTAATTCAGTGATAAACATTAAAGCATTTCTCCACAGCCTTTACGGTCATCATAAGTACATGGTGCGCGTAATTCGTTAGTGTGTTGACAACCCATGAGTAGGATCAACACAACAACTCTCAATAATTTCATCATGATTACTCTCCTTTAATTAATTTTAAATAACGATCTAATACTCTGCGGTCTGAAAAATCATCAGCATATAAATGCTTTGGCATATCAACGTAATAATTATTGGTGACAATGACACGCTTCACATCTTGATAGCAGCGCTTTTCTAAATTGCCTAACAGTGTGTTTATGGTATCTTGCTTTTCATCATCGCTGGCATTACGCGCAGCAAACCCTGGTTTTTCAATGATTTTTAAATCATTAACCTCATCAGAAAGTGACACTATATCGCCTAAGTAATAATCTACACATTCATCAGGAATACCTTTGCCTAATAATCTGATAAATTGATCATCATTAA
>JBEKTV010000250.1:0-3020 GCA_049515675.1 Gammaproteobacteria bacterium
TCCATATGCACATGTGGCGCATTAGCTGGCACTATTTTTTCTTTTTCAATGGCATCAAATAAAGATTTATTGACCGCTTCTTCTACGACTTCTTGACGTACGCTGTCTCCATAACGGCTTTCTATCATTTTCATAGGCATTTTACCTGGACGAAAACCAGGTGCTTTTACCTTGCGGGCGAGATCAGTTAAACGTTTACTGATTTTGGTCTGAATTTCTTCAGCTGGGATTTCGATAATAACTTTACGTTCAAATTGACCATGATTTTCAAATGATACTTGCATGTAGACCTCGTGTTAAATATGGTGCGAGAAGAGAGACTCGAACTCTCACAGGTTACCCCGCTGGAACCTAAATCCAGTGCGTCTACCAATTCCGCCATTCTCGCTAGGACTCAAGTCCAATTGTTGATTAGTTTTTTGGAAGATGGGGTGAGCGATGGGGATTGAACCCACGACCATTGGAATCACAATCCAATGCTCTACCAACTGAGCTACGCCCACCACTTCCAAAAAACTAAATTCATTATGCAAACGAATATCGCGCCTGGCAGGATTCGAACCTGCTACCCTCGGCTTAGAAGGCCGATGCTCTATCCAAATGAGCTACAGGCGCAGAGCTTCTATTATTCTACCAAAAAATAAATCGGGGCAGAGGGATTTGAACCCCCGACATTCTGCTCCCAAAGCAGACGCGCTACCAGGCTGCGCTATGCCCCGAACTCTCAAAGAGTGAATCATACCTGAGTGGACAATTGCTCGTCAAACCCCATGTAAAATTGCTATAATTTCCTTTTACCAGAAAAGGAAGTCAAAAATGATCAAGCGACACATTGTTTCTATCTTTATGTTAGTTGCATTAACAATGCCTGCTTTCGCACAAACAACAGCTAATATGGATTTAATCGTCAAGCAAATGGATGCTGCAGCGCAACAAGCCATGAAAGCATCAGGCACACCACTGGGATGATAAAGTTGTTAGCTATGTTCATGATTTTTCATTAAAATCCCCTGCTTATACCCAAAGCTTAACCATTAAGAATCTACTGAGTCATACAGGCGGGCTGCCTTCCCATGCTTATGATGATTTAATTGAAGCCAATCAATCTTTTGAATCAATTGTTGAGCGTTTGAAAAACGTCAATCCAACTTGTGCGCCTGGCCAATGTTATAACTACCAAAATGTGCTTTATAGTGTTTCCGCGGATGTGATCCAAGCCCGTACTGGCAAAACTTTTGATCAAGTGATGCGCGAGCAAATCTTTATTCCACTAGGAATGAATAACGCTTCAACCACTTATGAAGCCATCATTAATAACCCAAATGCCGCCAAACCCCATGTGAAAAGTGGTAATCGTTGGGTGGCGACTAAAATAAAACCGACTTATTATCGCGTCTCGCCTGCAGGTGGCGTGAATGTTAGCATTAAAGATATGGCGAATTGGCTACGCGCAGAAATGGGTTATAGACCTGATGTGATTTCCCCTGCGGTCATTAATACGATTACTACGCCTGTGATTAATACCAATGCTGAAATTAATAAATACGGCTCTTCTCGCTGGCGGCAAACACGGGTCAGCAAAGCCCAATATGGTTTAGGCTGGCGTATTTATGATTATGCCGGACACAAAATGGTTTATCACCGCGGCGGTGTAGAAGGATTTCGTGCAGAAGTGGCTTATTTACCCGATGAGCAAATTGGTATTGTCACGCTTTGGAATTGTGGTGCTCACGTGAGTGATACCTTAATTCCTACATTTTTTGATGCTTATTTAGGTTTACCTAAGAAAAATTGGGTGCAACTCGCAGGCAATAGATAATGCATGAATTAAATCCAGCACAAAAACAATTTGCGCGCTTGCAACGCGATTGGTTAGATTCATCTGGCAGTCGCGCTAAATCTCATTATCTGATGTTCAAACCCTTAAATAAAAATATGCATGTATTAGTGGCCGGCCAAGGCGAGCCGCTGTTAATGTTACATGGTGGTAATAGTTTTGCAGCGCTTTGGGAGCCATTATTAAGTTTATTAAAAGATGATTTTCATTTATATGCGCCGGATAGATTTAGTTGTGGTTTGTCTGAATACACAGATTATAAGCAATTAGATTTATATCAACATGCCATAGAATATTTAGATGCATTGTTCGATCATTATAAATTTTCATCAATTAATATTATCGGTAATTCATTAGGCGGATATTGGGCGATGTTGTATGCCCTGGCAAAACCTGAGCGCGTAAAAAAAATTATTTTAATCGGTGCGCCCGGTGGCACACAAGCACCACCTATTGTTTTACGCTTATTTAGCGTGCCTTATATTAATCAATTAATTTCTTATTTTTTGACACGCGGACCTGATAGTACAAAAAATTTATTAAAACGCGCTCTAGTAACTGATATCACTCATTTACCACCACAGATTTTTGAGCTGATGCATGTAGGCTTAAATCTACCAGGTGCGCAACAAACCTGGTTAGATATTTTAGAGATGACCTGCACAATTAAAAATATCAAACCTGAATTTTGGATACTCAATAAAATTAAAACCTTGCAACAACAAGTATTGTTATTATGGGGCGAGAAAGATGTTTTCGGTAGTGTTGAACAAGCTAAAGTAGTGAGTCAAGCTATCCCGCATGCGCAATTAGAGATTATTAAAAATAGCGCTCATATGCCGTGGTTAGAACAAGGTGATGAATGTGCGCGGTTGATTAAAGACTTTCTGAAGTAGAATAATAATCCGCGCCAATCTTTACTTTTTCACGCCCTTTTGATGTACGCCAATTATTAGTATCACGCAATGAATAAGCACAACCACAATATTGCTGGGCATAAAAATTCTCACGTTTGGAAATCTCCAGCATACGCGCAGACCCACCCTCTTTTCGCCAATTAAAAGTCCAATACGTCATGTCAGGATAAGGCGCAGCGGCTCTTACACCGCAATCATTAATCTGATCAAAATTTTTCCAACGAGAAATACCTAGCGTGCTTGAAATCACAGGGAAACCGTTTTCA
>JBEKTV010000251.1:0-2930 GCA_049515675.1 Gammaproteobacteria bacterium
ATTGGATCACCTAATAATGTACCGGTACCATGTGCTTCATAGTAACTAATAGTATCCGGGGAAACACCACTCTTTTTAAGAACTTCTTGAATTAATGCTTTCTGTGCCTTTAGATTAGGAACCGTAATTCCAGGAGTATGCCCATCATTATTCATTCCAGAACTGAGAATCACTCCTAATATGTTATCGCCATCTTGGAGTGCTTGCTCATATTTCTTCAATAAAACCAGCCCGACCCCTTCACCTAATACCAGGCCTTTGGCACGCTCATCAAACACATAACACCTTCCATCGTCTGATAAAACGCTCGCTTTACTGAAATTAATATGTGATTCTGGGCTGATTAATAATTCAACACCACCTGCTACAGCAAACTCACTTTCACCTGATAAAATGCTTTGGCAAGCCTGATGAATAGACACTAAAGAACTCGAGCATGCCGTATCGATTACACATGCAGGTCCCATAAAATTAAACGTATCTGCTATACGACCAGCAAGCATATTCGGAATCTGATTCACTACCGCATGCTTGCGTAAAACATTTGTGATTTTATCATGGTAATAAACATGATAAGCGCTCGAACCACCACCAATAAAAATACCGACTTTTTTCTCATCCAATTCAGCTCGTTTGTAACCAGAACGATCCAATAACTCTTGAGTCACTTCCAATAACAAACGTTGAGAAGGATCCATCATAAGAGCATCATCCTCGGTGATACCAAAGAAACGTGCATCAAACAATTCAATATTGGTTAAAAATCCACCCCATTTAGAATAGCTTTTATCAGATGCTTCCTTGTCAGGAGAAAAATGGTTTGCAATTTAATTCTTTACCTTCTGTTAAATTATTCCAAAACGTTTCCAAATTGGGCGAACCGGGAAATCTGCCTGCCATGCCAATCACCGCAATTCGTGTATTATCAGTTATTATTGGATGACTTTGGTGTGTAGATTGAGTAAATCGATTTTTTGATTTACTTAAATTTAATTCAACGGACTCGGTATTTACTTCACTAGCGGCTAATGGTTCAATGTTTGAAGACAGACCACTGTCCAATAAATAGCTTACAAAATCTCGAATAGTGACATGTTCAACGAAAGCTGTAGGGGAAAGATTTAACCCATAAGATTCTTCTACTTTATTGAGGAGATTCATCATCATGATGGAGTCTAAACCGTATTCATCCAATGACGTTTCAACATCTAAATTTTCTTTTTTTATTTTTAATTCATTAGAAAATAAAGTTAATATTTCTGTTTCAATCTGTGATTGTTGATCCTTAGCTTCAATTTTAACAGAATGCGATTCTTTTAATTTTGAAAATTCATTTGGAACTAATTTTTGTTTCAATCCAAAAAGCACGCTCATCTGTGTATCAACGTGCCTGAGCACGTGAATAAATGCATTGATGCCCTCTTGAGTAGTAAGGGGTTCAGCACCTAGAGTATCTTTCAACCTTTGTTTTGTCGCTTCATCAACATTCATTCCTCCTTCTGCCCATAATGGCCAATTAATGGATATTGTGTTACCCGAACGTTTGTTTTCTTTTCTCTGATTGTCACGATATGTCGCAAAGGCATCCATCCAGGCATTCGCATAGGCATAATCGCTTTGGCCAATATTGCCAAAAGCACCGGAAATAGATGAAAACATCACAAAGAAATCCAATGGTTCAGATTGGGTGATTTCATCTAAATGCACGGCTCCTAAAATCTTGGGGGCTAATACTTCCTCCGCTTCTTGTTGGGTTTTCTTTAAAATAAATGCGTCACGAACTACCCCTGCACTATGAATCACACCCTGCAAAGGACCAAAGCTATCTTTGATTGTTTGCATTACGGTGTTTAAATTATGAGCATCCGTTACATCTGCTTGAATATAAATCGCTTCTCCACCGAGTTTTTCTAATTCAGTAAGCATGTCTTTTTGTTTTTGGCTTTCGGCAGAACGGCCTGTCAGAATTAATTTGGCTTTGTAATGTTCGGCAAGATAACGTGCAAATATTAACCCAAGTCCGCCAGCACCTCCGCTAATGAGGTACACGCCTTTCTGTTTCAAAATCAGATTGGCATTGGGTACCGTTGTATTAATAACATCTTCATACTCTTTAACCCAGCGAGTACCATCATGGTCATAATAAACTTCTATGTCCTTTGCATTAAACTCTTGCATGAGTAAGGCTTCATCAATACCCTCTTCTACCTCGATGATCTTACAGTTCAATTTGGGGTACTCTAAATGCAAGCTCTTCGCAAATCCAGAAAGCGCTTCAGCAAAGGGGGATTTCCCTTTATGTACACAAAGAATGTCTATAGTCTCTTTGGGTTTTAATTGAATCAGTGTTTGGCTTAAGTTCAATAACTCATAGAAACTCTTTTGCAATTGCTCTTTTATAACACCATCTTTTAACGGAGCCGCTTCAGGCAAGCTCATACGATAGATAATATAATTGGGAAGAGCCTTTTGTTCACCTAACTCGTGTAATTTTGACGTGAAATTAGTTGCGTTGAGCTCCAGGATAGATTCCCTGATAGGGTGTTCTTTCTCTTCTAGTGCTTTTTGCTTCCATTCGGGTTGGTAATAATAAACATTGGTTGTGGAATTCTTATCCGGATCAGACCATATAGGATCATCATATAATTCTGTAATCCAATGATACTCCCGAGCAAATGGATAAGTGGGTAATGACACTTTTTGTAAATGTTCATCTTGATATAATAAACGCCAATTAACTTCGCCGCCTTGAATCCAAAACTCCCCAAGTTTAGCTAGGTCCTTTGTTGATATCCATGTTTGCAAAAGCGTTTGAGAGTCTTCATTATTTTTTAAGCTTGATTTTTTATTTCCTTGTCCTTCAGAAAGACCCTCTATTTTTTTCTCATTCCCTATATAGGCATCTAATTTTTGGCATAGATCTGTCTTAC
>JBEKTV010000252.1:0-2811 GCA_049515675.1 Gammaproteobacteria bacterium
GGGATGATTGAGTATTTCCTTTGAAAAATGTTGGCGCTCAAATGTTTGCACAGTGTAACCTTTCACTTTATTTTGTTGATCAAAAGTAACAGCCATTTCAGTATGATTGCCATCATTGGGATGTATTTTTATGACGTTTGCAGGTATTTGCATTTGATTTAATTGCGAAATAAATGTTAATAATGAAGCGCCATCATTATTAGCATTGATAAAAAATTCACAGCTTGCTGATTTGCCGACCCAAGCCAACTCTTGGAATAATTGTTCTTGGTTAAAATTAAATACATACAAATCCGCATGAAAAACGGAAATTCTGCGTTTGCCATTATGGATGCCTGTGAATACAATAAAACAGCAGGTGAGAATGTCGTCGGTAAAAAAACCAGCTATATGACGGGTCACATCTTGTTCATAATGGGCTATTTTGCCTTGTAAGACATTGAAATATGGTTTCATGAGACTACAACCTTGATGAGTGTACAGCTATTACTCAAAGAGGGTAGTTTACCAGCTAAATCTTATAATAGAATTAAGGTTTCAAACATAAAACGTAGTTTTAGTCATCACTTTTGCGGATAGGCGCATGAGCATTTGAATAAATACAGGGAGAATTTCCCCGCCTGCGGCTAGGGCGTCATCTTGATGCTTGATTTCATCGATTTGCATTTGTTGAATAACAACACGGCTTTTTTCATCTGCTGATGGCAAGCGTTGCAAATGGTCTTGTAAATGGGCGGCCACTTGTCGCTCAGTTTCGGCAATAAAACCTAGACTGACTTTATCGGAAGCAAGTCCTGCTAACATGCCAGTTAATACCGAAGCATTATAAAAAAATATATTTAAAATACTAGGATGGTTATTTAATTCTTGTAAACGTTTTGCGCACCAAGCCAAATGATCGGCTTCTTCATCGGCGGCAGTTAATAAATGCGTGCGTGTCGCTTCATCTTTTGCAACCAGTGCTTGGCCTAAATATAAAGCTTGCGCGCAGATTTCACCGGTGTGATTAATACGCATTAAATTGGCCGAAAATTTTTTCTCATCTTCTGATAATGGCTGCTCAGCCATATGTTCTGCAGGCGATGCACGTTTTGCGGCCCGCGGTTTTAATAGCGAATTTTGCAGCTCCGATAAAAATAAATCTAATTTTGAATACGTGACTTGCACTATTTATCTCGGTAATGATTGATATCAGGTGGTGATGGTAAGGGTTCAGTCGCGCTAGGGTCAATATAAATTGGTGTGGGCGGCGCAGAATTATCAATGGTTTCCATCACACAACGCTCCGTGGACATACTACAAATACATTGTACGCCTGGAAAACTAGGATTAAGCTGGCAAGACCAATGATTGTCTGTTGGTTTTTTATTAGCGCGGGTGCCGGCTTGTACGAAACGAATAATTTCGCCATCATAATTGCCGCGATAATCACATTCAAAATAACCTTGGCTGTCTTCTAAATTGGTAAGCTGAATCCAGCGTGCTTCAATAAAACCAGCAACATGGGTGGAACTGCCTTTTCCTTGTTGTGGAAACGCAAAAGCGCCGGACCAACCTGGTGCATATGAAATCCAGCTGTATTCACCGGATGTGCGCTTTATTTCATCTAAATTTGGACAGTTTGCATTACTGTGGGCAGCAAATAAGCTTGTGCTGCTGAGCAATAAGATAATGAATGACAGCGCTTTTAACATGAGGTGTCCTTATTTAATATCAAATAATAATAATAGCTAAACATCTGTTATTTTAGAATCTTTTTTGTAAATGAACTGCGTAAATAAAACCCGCGGGGCAAGGTGAATATGGGCTCACCTTCTGCGCCTATGCCTTTGGATAATACGCGTGCGTTTGCAGCCTTGGGACGTAATTGTAGATAAGTTCCATGATTTGCAGTGACTCTTCCCAGTCTGCCCGCAGTATTTGCTCTTCGTCACCATTCATCTGCCATAATACCGCGCGGCCAATTTTGCGCTCAATAAAAGCTTGCGATTTATGGGTGGTGATAATGGGCACCCAGAGGATTTTTTTCAATTTGTTATAAACCAAGGAGTCTTCCCAGGTTTCACCTAATGTGTGTTGCAAGGCGGCGCTACAAATAAAAGTGGATTCTTGCGGCTTGCCTTCTACATTCACAGGAATAGTTTTGAGTTCTATCCCCAATTCAGCAAAATCAGGCTGTGGTTTATTGCCGCTGGTTGTACCTAAAGCAATTTCTAATAATTGTCCCACAAAACCTTTTCCACTACGTGTATCATTAGGAATAGAAAACTGCCATTGTCTAGCCAATTCGCCTACACTCATATGGGTTAAGGCATAGGCTTTGGTTAAAAGTTGATCCGTTGTTTGTAGAGTAGTCATAGCTAAGTGATTATATCTTTTGTCGCCCGTCATTGCGAGGAACGGAAGTGACGAAACAGTGACTAAGCAATGACGGCATTATGGGATTTGAAATATGTTAGTACTTGGATTTTTAATCATCGGTATGTTTGCAGGTTTAGTCGCTGGCGTTTTTGGCGTTGGCGGTGGCGTAGTGATTATTCCTGGTTTAATTTATTTATTTCAAACAACAGGATTAATTCCTGAGCATGAGCTGATGCATGTGGCATTAGGAAGTTCTCTGGCAAGCGTTGTTGTTACCAGTGCGATTGCAGCGATAGTGCATGCACGAAAAAATAATATTAAATGGCCGATTGCTTGGCAATTGATTCCGGGATTATTATTGGGCGCTATTATTGGTTCTTATATTGCAACGCTGATGGATACAGAGTGGTTACTGTCGATATTTGCAGGATTTTTAGCGTTATTGTCTAT
>JBEKTV010000253.1:0-1597 GCA_049515675.1 Gammaproteobacteria bacterium
CGTATTGATGATAATTTCAGTAAAGCCTGTGAACTTATTCTTGCTTGCGATGGCCGTGTTGTTGTCATTGGCATGGGCAAATCTGGCCATATTGGCGAGAAAATTGCTGCCACTATGGCAAGTACCGGAACACCTGCATTTTTTGTTCATCCTGGCGAAGCCTCCCACGGCGATATGGGTATGATTACCCCAAAAGATGTCGTCATCGCTATTTCATATTCCGGCAATACCCAAGAATTACTGACATTAATTCCCGCCATTAAACGCTTACATGTCCCTTTAATTGCTTTAACCGGAAATCCAAATTCTGCGCTTTCACAAGCATCGGATGTACATATTAATATTGCAGTTGCAGAAGAAGCTTGTCCATTAGGTTTAGCGCCCACTGCAAGTACAACTGCAACGCTTGCCATGGGCGATGCGCTAGCCGTTGCATTATTACAAGCACGCGGCTTTACCGAAGAAGATTTTGCAAAATCACATCCTGCGGGCGCACTTGGTCGCAGATTATTATTAAAAATCAGCGATATTATGCATCAAGGTCAGGAACTGCCCAAAGTATTAAAAACCGCTTATTTAAGCGAAGCCTTAATTGAAATGACACATAAAAAATTAGGCATGACTGCGGTTGTCGATGAAAATAATCATGTCTGCGGTATTTTTACCGATGGTGATTTACGCCGCGCCATTAGTCACAATTTAAATATTCATCTGGAAAAAATGCAAAATAATATGACCTACCCTTGCGCAACTGTAAAAGCCGACATGCTTGCCGCTGAAGCGTTAAATTTAATGCAAGATAAAAAAATTAATGCTTTACTGGTAACAGATGATGACAATAAATTAATTGGTGCATTTAATATGCATGATCTTTTACGCGCACAGGTGATATAACTCATGAAACAACTGAATGAAAAAGCCAAACAGATTAAATTACTTATCATAGACGTCGATGGCGTATTAACCGCAGGTCATTTAGTGTATAGCGAGCATGGTCTTACCCTAAAAGCTTTTCATGTGCACGATGGTTTAGGTTTACAATTACTGAAAAAATCCGGCGTTAAAATTGCCGCGATTACCACTTGCGTTGCAAAACTAAATCAAACCCGCTTAGAAGGCTTAGGTTTCGATGATATATTTTTAGGACAAAAAGATAAGCGTGCGGCATTTGCAAAGCTTTCCGAAAAATATCAATTAAACGATGAACAAATTGCTTATATGGGTGATGATTTACCCGATTTAGCCTTAATTCGCAAAGCAGGCTTAGGTGTGATTCCTGCAAATGCAATCTCTACATTAAAATCTTACGCCGATATGCAAACCGTTAAACGCGGTGGCGAAGGTGCGGTGCGTGAATTGTGTGAATTTATCATGCAAGCGCAAAATACCTTTGATGATATTATTGCAACGTATTTATCATGAAACGCATTATCATCGCCTGTGCGGTTTTTTTATCTTGCGCCTGGTTAGTCTTGCAAATATCAACTGAGCAAAATCAACCACTGCCGCCTGCGCCTACACAACATTTAGAATGGTTTGGCAAAAATATTACCCTCACTGAAATGGATGAAACCGGCCACATTAAGCAGACTATTCA
>JBEKTV010000253.1:1605-2756 GCA_049515675.1 Gammaproteobacteria bacterium
AAATCACAGATTTAGCGCAAGTTTCTGTGCAAGTATTTGCAAATGAAAATGGACAAGAATGGCAGGTCACTAGCGATAAAGCGCGATTATTTCACGGTGAAAAAAAACAAGATATTACCCGCATTGATTTATGGCAACATGTGCAATTATTACGCCCTGCGGAAAATCCACAAGATGCTGTGACTATTAACACTTCTACATTGGCGATTTTTCCTCAAGAAGAATATGCACATACAGATCAATTTACGACTATTCAACAACCCGGACAATTAATGTCAGGTGATGGTATGGAAATATTTTTTCCTAGTCAAAAATTTCATTTACTCAAAAATGTGAGCAGCACTCATGAAGATGCGAGTTAGTTTTTTTATTTGTTCATTAATCGTAAGCGGGCTTGCATATTCGCAAGAACTCTCTATTAAATCTGACAGCTTTCATTATGATAACAAAACCGGCATCGCCACCTACACCGGCAATGTATTCGCAAAACAAGGTGAGAAACAATTAACCGGCAATCGCCTAGAAATTTATCGCAATGAAAAAACCGGTAAAATGGATAAAATCATTGTCTATGGAAAACCTGCAAAATATCAAGGCGCAGTTGAGGAAGGCAAACCACCCGTTTTTGCCAAAGCCAATAAAATCACTTACGATTTACCTAATGAATTTTTAACCTTAAGCGGAAATGCACAAGTGCAACAAAATGAAGATATTTACCGAGCCGAACAAATTGAATATGATGGCATCAAAGATACGGTGTATTCACCCCCGTCTTCACGCGGTCAAACCACAATTATTTTAAAGGATTTAGAAAATGCCGGAATTTAGAGCAGAAAATTTACACAAAAGTTATAAAGGCAGACAAGTCGTTAACGGCGTTTCTATTGGTTTAACAAGTGGCCAAATCATAGGTTTACTTGGCCCAAATGGCGCTGGCAAAACCACTTATTTTTACATGTTGGTTGGATTAATCGCGGCTGACCAAGGACAAGTATTTTTAAATCATCAAAATATAACGGCGCTCACTATGGATCAGCGCGCAAAATGCGGTATTGGTTATTTACCACAAGAGCCGTCGATTTTTCGCAAACTCACGGTCGAAGAAAATATTCTCGCGATTTTAGAAACTTTAGATTTACCTAAATCCCAAC
>JBEKTV010000254.1:0-2545 GCA_049515675.1 Gammaproteobacteria bacterium
ATCCATGTGCCTTCCCCAATTTCTACATCTGCACCGATAATTGTCCAAGGGCCAACTTCAACATTGGCGGCAATTTTTGCACTGGGATGTACGCGTGCTGTTTCATCGATCATGATTCAATTCCCTTTGCTACATTCATAATTTCTGCACTACATACTAATTCGTCATTCACTAGCGCTTTACATTGAAACTTGCTTAAGCCTTGTTTTACTTTCAGCAGTTCAACATGTAAGTACAGTTGATCGCCCGGTCTTACTACTTGTTTAAACCGCGCTTCGTTTATTCCGACTAAATAATTAATCGTGTTACTATCAGTGGTTAATTGGTTGATTGATTTATAGTATAAAATACCACTCGCTTGCGCTAGTGCTTCAATAATCAATACCCCTGGCATGACTGGCAGTTCTGGAAAATGGCCAGTAAAAAACGGCTCATTCACTGTCACGTTTTTAAGCGCGACCAGTTTATGGGGTAATTCTATGCTAATCACTTTATCAATTAACAAAAACGGATATCTATGCGGTAAATAACGCATCACTTCTTGTATATCCATTTGCTCCATGACAACCCCCTATTTTTTCTCTAATGCTTTCAAACGTTTCATTATTTCTGGTAAGCGTAAATAAGCGACCATTTGTTTTCGCCACTCACCATTGGTGATGGCAGGAATACCCGAATAAATACCCGGTTTATCTATGCCATTTAATACACCGCTCATTGCGGTAATTTGTACACCATCGGTAATCTGAATATGGCCATTAAGACAACAACCACCGCCAATTGCGCAATGTTTGCCAATCGTGGTGCTACCAGCAATGGCTACACACCCGGAAATGATAGTGTGGTCACCTATTTGTACATTATGCCCGATTTGTACTAAGTTATCTATTTTAACATCATTACCTACGCGCGTGGGCGTTAATACGCCTCTATCAACGGCGCTTTGTGCGCCAATTTCCACTTCATCACCGATTTCAACCCCACCGAGCTGGGGAATTTTAAGCCAATGGCCTTTATCATTGGCAAAACCAAAGCCATCGGCCCCTATCACTGCATTACTGTGAATAATACAATGTTTTCCAATTTTGACTTCGCTATAAATACTGGCATTCGCATAAATACGGGTATGCGCGCCAATATGGCTGTTTTCACCTATAGATACACCAGGACCAATATGGGCATCATCATCAATACGTACATTTTCACCAATATAAGCGTGCGCCTCTATCAATGCACTGGGAGAAACCACTGCGGTTTTTGCAATATAAGCAGAAGGATGAATGCCTGATTGTGCTTTTTGTTGCGCAACACATAATTGCATCAGCTTAGCAAAAGCAACATGTGGGTCGTCAACCATAATCGTCGGTAAGCTACTTTTTTCAGCATATTGTTTATGAATAACAACTGCTGCTGCTTTGGTTTCTGCTAACTGGGGTAAATACTGTGCTTGCGTTAAAAAAGTAATATCACTCGGTGTTGCCTCTTTTAATGTGGCAACACCAAGGATTTTAAGGTCATCACTTTGCGCACAGCTACCACTGAGATATTGTGCCAACTGCGAAAGTGTCTGTGTTTCCCGAAATTGCATCGTTATTTTTTATCAAGTTGAGCTAATACGTCTTGGGTAATATCGTAAGATTTATCAAAATATATGGCTGCGCCAGATTGTAAAACTACGTCGAATTTTTTATCAGCGGCTACTTTTTGAGCAGCGGTTTTAACTTTCGCCAGTAATTTTTCTAATTCTTCATTACCACGTTTCATACGTTCTTGATTCAATTCAGAACTTAACTTTTGAAATTCCATTTGTTTTTTCTCAAAAGTTTGCTGAAATGCTAATTTTTCTTCATTAGACATCATTGCAGAATCACGGGTATAAGTCTCAGTGCTGTCCACTAATTCTTTTTGCATTTTGGTTAGGGTTTCTTCTTTGCTTTTGAATTCGCCTTTCAGCGTATTTTCAATTGTGCCTTCATATTTTTTCATCACAGCGGTGCCGTCGATAAATGCGATTGAAGCAGCATTTGCAAAAGCAGCATATGAAAACAACATTACAGATAAAATCACAAATCTTTTCAACATTCCTATTCTCCTTAAGTTTAACGTTACAATACCGCACCGATACTAAATTGGAAAATCTCCTCAACATCTTCTTCATCTTTCGTAATGGGGAAACCAAAGCTTATCACTAGGGGTCCTAATGGTGAATACCACTGCAGACTTGTTCCTACTGAAGTACGAATGGGTTCAGAATGATAATCTTCTCCATATGTATTATATAGGCTACCAAAATCAAAAAACAATGAGGTACGTACTGAGCTTACTTCGATATATGGAATGGGGAAAAACAGTTCACCCGTACCATTGAAACGCAAGTTACCGCCGATAGGGTCGCCCAAAGAATCCTTAGGACCAATAGAGTTATCAGCAAAACCACGCATAGAGGTTACACCGCCTAAATAATAGTTTTCATAAAAAGGTAATTCTTCTGTACCAAAAACACCATCACCATAGGCAACCGTACCGCGTAACATAAATACAAATG
>JBEKTV010000255.1:0-2719 GCA_049515675.1 Gammaproteobacteria bacterium
ATTCAACTGGCTGATTCCACCGCGCAAACACAGTTGGCCAGCAACATCGAGATGCGGTTGGAACTCTACCGGGCGGACCGCGCGTATTACGAGCCCAGGAATGTGACGGATTCCCGCAACCCGTGAGAGGGGAATCCGTCATGGGAGCGTGGAAGCGATGCTCACGGCCCCAGTGACGGCCTGCTCTACGAAGGCGGAACGTACAACAACAACGGCAATTGCGGCGGCGGATGCGACACCGTGTTCAAACTTGCTGTCGGCGGAGCGCTATGGTGTGGGCACGCGCATCCTGTGGCCTCCTGTCGCAAACGCTGACGGAGCACGCATATTGAGATTGGTGCCTGTGGACTCGTAATCAGTCCGTAGAGGCCCGTTTACCTGGCATTAGGGAAAGAGGCCGAAGCTGTCGCTTGGCGTATCGGAGACATGCTAGTATCGGCTCGATGACAAGACGGAGGCCAAGCGATGACGCTCCGCGTCAACAGACGACGGTGTCGTCCCCTGCAACAAATACCCGCTTGGTGCACCGCTCCTGGTTCCTGGCTTTGGTTTTGGTGATCGTCACGTTCGTGGCTTACCAGCCAACGTGGCACGCGGGCTTTATCTGGGATGATGATCTGCTGATCACGGACAACCGGATGGTTCAGGCACGTGATGGGCTCTATCGCTTTTGGTTTACGACAGAAGCCCTGGATTACTACCCGCTCACTTCGAGTTTTTGGTGGCTCCAGTGGCGGTTGTGGGGAAGGAACGCTGAGGGCTACCACGCGGCCAACGTCCTGTTGCACGCCGCCAATGTCCTGCTGATCTGGATCATCCTGCGGCACCTGAGAATTCCCGGCGCCTGGCTGGCGGCGCTGTTGTTCGCCGTTCATCCGGTGAACGTGGCCTCCGTGGCTTGGATCAGCGAGCAGAAGAACACACTGTCGATGTTGTTTTTCGCGTTGTCGATTCTGTGCTACTTGCGATTTGACGAGGAGAACGAACGGTATTGGTACGGCTTTTCGTTGGCGGCCTTTTTACTTGCTCTGCTGAGCAAAGCAGCGGTGGTGATGCTGCCGGTCGTGCTGCTGGGATGCGTCTGGTGGTTGCGTGGCCGGCTCCGATCCAGGGACTGGTTGCGCGCCGCGCCGTTTTTTGCACTCTCCATCCTCCTCGGATTGACGACTGTCTGGTTTCAGTATCATCGGGCTCTGAACGGACAGGTGGTCCGCGCCAGCGGGTTGTTTTCCCGTCTGGCGGTTGCCGGTTTGGCGCCTTGGTTTTACCTCTCCAAAGCGGTCCTGCCGCTGGATCTGTGCATGGTCTACCCCCAGTGGAATCCTGCGGCGTGGGGTTGGAGCGGTTGGCTGCCTGGGATTGCGTTGGCGGGAGGTGTTGCGCTTCTGTGGTGGAAGCGCGACGGCTGGGGCCGGCCGTTGTTGTTTGGGTTCGGGTATTTTGTCGTGATGCTGTTCCCGGTGCTGGGGTTCTTCGACCAGAGTTTTCACCAGTATTCGATGGTGGCGGATCATTGGCAGTACTATTCGATTGCGGGAGTTGCCGCGCTGGCAGCCGCCGGTGCCGTGGCGCTTGGCTCGCGCCTCCATCGCGAGCAGCTACAGGTTGTTGGTCCGGTCGCCGGGGTGGTGGTGATTGTGTTGGGGACCTTGAGTTGGCAGCGCTGTCTGGTATTCCGCGACCAAGAAACATTGTTCCGGGACAATCTGCTTCACAACCCGTTGGCCTGGGTCGCGCACTACAATCTGGGAGTCGCCTTGGCGCAAACGGGTAAGACCGGGGAAGCCATCGCCCACTACGAACAGGCCCTGCGGATCAAACCCGGTTTCGTCGAGGTGCACTACAATCTGGGGATGGCTTTGGCGCAAACGGGTAAGACCGGGGAGGCCATCGCCCACTTCGAACAGGCCCTGCGGATCAAACCCGATTTCGCCAAGGCGCACAACAATTTGGGGATGGCTTTGGCGCAAACGGGTAAGATCGAGGAGGCCATCGCCCACTTCAAACAAGCCCTGCAGGTCAATCCCGATTTTGCCGAGGCCCATGGCAATTTGGGGATTGCGTTGGCGCACGTCGGCAGGCTGCCGGAGGCAATTGTACAGTACGGGCAGGCGCTACGGATTAATCCCGATTTTGCCGAGGCCCATGGCAATTTGGGGAATGCGTTGGTGCAGGCCGGCCGGGTGCCGGAGGCGATTCTACAGTACGAGCAGGCACTACGTATCAAGCCGGATTACGCCGAGGCGCACTACAATCTGGGAGACGCCTTCTTGCGGGAGGGTAAGATTAGCGATGCCATCGGGCAATATGAACAAGCGCTACGGCTCAACCCCAATTTCGCCGAGGCACACAAGGGTTTGGGGCTCGCGCTAAAGCAGATGGGTAAGGACCCAGAGGCCGCGGAGCAATACGAGGAGGCGCTCCGTATCAAACCAGATTATCCCCAGGCACTGAACAATCTCGCTTGGTTGCTGGCGACACATGTGTCAACTGACGGCGCCGACCCTGCTCGGGCGGTGGTGCTGGCCGAGCGGGCGTGCAGGCTTACTGAGAATCGAGTGGCTACGTATCTGGATACCTTGGCTGCCGCGTATGCCACCGCCGGTCGATTCGACGATGCCGTCGGCACGGCAGAGAAGGCCATTCAACTGGCTGATTCCACCGCGCAAACACAGTTGGCCAGCAACATCGAGATGCGGTTGGAACTCTACCGGGCGGA
>JBEKTV010000256.1:0-2643 GCA_049515675.1 Gammaproteobacteria bacterium
GCCTTGATCGAAGTGGGAGGCGTCTCCATGCTGGAGCTTGTCATCAAACGGCTCAAGAGGGCCGGCGTCGATGCGGTCGTTATTAATGCTTTCCATTTGTCGGATCAGATCGAGGTTTTCCTTAAGTCGCGCAAGAATCTAGGGCTCCGCGTCCAGATTTCCAAGGAAGACAATTTGTTGGACACGGGCGGAGGCCTAAAAAAGGCTTCCTCTTTTTTCGACGATGGAAAGCCTTTCTATGTGCACAACGTGGACGTGATCAGCGATGTCGACTTGGGCCGGATGTACCGTTTCCATGTGGAGAATAAAGCGCTTGCTACGCTGGCGGTGCGCGACAGGGAAAGCGAACGTTTTCTGCTTTTCGATGCGAAAGGGCGGCTTTGCGGGCGCGGAAACGCCGAAGGCCGGGAGTGGGCCGGCCCAGAGGTTTCGGACTCCGAGCGGCTGGCCTTCGACGGCATCCATGTCGTCTCGCCGGAGATATTCCCCAAGATGACGGAGACGGGCGTGTTTCCTATCATGCAAGCTTATCTTCATCTCGCCGGCGTTGGCGAGAAGATTTTAGCCTTCAAGACGGATGGCTCTTATTGGCGGGATATCGGCGGAATGGATAAGCTTAAAGCCGCGCGCGCCGAAGCCGCGCGGAGCAAGAAACACAAGTAAAGCTGGTTGCAAAAATTTAATTCCCCAACAGAAAGGCCCCGGTTTCTCGGGGCCTTTTAGGACGTCTAATAGCCACCTGCCAAGCAGTTAAATTATAACAAATACGCAGAAAAAACAGTGCTAGAGTACGACTCAATAGCAAAGGGCTGGCTTTCGCCAGCCCTTTTGGGAAGTCCGTAGCTCAATTCCAGCGCCCATCCGCTACTATTATTATACCTGACTATCGCACATAGTCAAGCGAATTTTTTCTGCCCCCGCCGGGAATCGAACCCGGACTGCCCATTTAGCGGATGAGCGCTCTATCCATTAAGCTACGGGGGCATTACTTAGGTATACGGTGGGCCCCCTCAAAAGGTTCCCAATACTTTTGGCGGGATGTGGTATCATAAGAATTACCATGAAATTAATCGCCGATCTCCACATCCATTCCCGTTTCGCCAGGGCCTGCAGCAAGGAACTTCGTCCCGAAACTTTGTACCGCTGGTGCCAGCTCAAAGGGATCAGCGTGCTTTCAACAGGGGACTTCACGTATCCGGACTGGTTCGCCGAGCTCAAGGAAAAACTGATTCCGGCCGAGCCCGGGCTGTTCGCGCTTAAGCCCGAACTCGCCAAAGTCGTGGATCAAGATGTTCCGGCTTCCTGCCGGGCTTCCGTGCGATTCTTGCTGGGCGTCGAGATCAGCAGCATCTACAAGAAGGCGGGCAAATTGCGAAGGATTCACAATCTGATTTATGCGCCGTCTTTTGAGATTGCGGGCAAGATCAATGCCCGCCTGGACAAAATCGGGAATATCCGCTCGGACGGCCGTCCGATTTTGGGCTTGGACTCGAAAGACCTTCTTTCCATCGTTCTCGAGTCTTCGGAACGGGCGCATCTCGTGCCGGCCCATGCATGGACGCCGCATTTTGCCGTGTTCGGCTCGGAGTCCGGCTTCGACTCCTTGGAGGAATGCTTTGAGGATTTGACGCCGCGTATTTTCGCCATTGAGACGGGCCTCTCTTCGGATCCGCCCATGAACTGGCGGCTCTCGGCTTTGGACCGCATCGCCTTGATTTCCAACTCGGACGCGCATTCTCTGGAAAAGTTGGCTCGCGAGGCCAATGTTTTAGACACGGAATTATCCTACGACGGAATATTCGGCGCGATCAAGGAACGCGGCGGCCGCCGTTTCCCGAAGACGCTGGAATTTTTCCCCGAGGAGGGAAAATATCATGTGGACGGGCACCGCAAATGCCGGACGCGGCTTTCTCCCAAGGAGACATTAAAGAGCAAAGGCCTGTGTCCTGAATGCGGGAAGCCGGTGACGGTGGGAGTGCTCCATCGCGTCGAGAAGTTGGCGGATCGTCTTGAAGGCAAGCGGCCCGAGGGGGCGGCGGGCTTTGAGAACGTCGTGCCGCTCAAAGAAATTATTGGCCAGACGCTTCAGGTCGGTTCCGCGAGCCGGCAAGTAGACCGGCAATATCATCGCCTTCTTTCGTTATTTGGAAACGAGCTGCATATCCTTCGCGAACTTCCTACAAAGCAGTTGGAAGCTCAAGGCTTCCCGCTTCTGGCGATCGCGATCTCCCGCATGCGCAAAGGGCAAGTTCGAGTTGAGCCGGGCTACGACGGCGAGTTCGGCGTCATATCAGTCGTCAAGGAAGAGGATTTTGCTAAAGCCAAGCCAATCGCCAGTACTAATCTCAAAGCTGTCCCGCGTGATAGTGATTTTCTTCCAGTTGCAGCCTCGAAGAGATGACGCTGCTTGAGTATTTTTAGTTGACTTTAATCGCCAGATAATCGTAAAGCGTGCGGTCGGAGGGGTAGGCCGTTTCATTTCGAAAGACTATTCGATAACCGGCGCGGTCGAATTGGCTGCGCTGCGACAAAAGATTTGTTAGCGTAGGGTCTTCCTCTAAATTCTTAGCGAGTTCGGCGTTTTGGCAAAGAACCAAGGGCTTCCCATCTCGAGCCGCAAGAGCCAAGATAGGATAAATCTGC
>JBEKTV010000257.1:0-15225 GCA_049515675.1 Gammaproteobacteria bacterium
TCCCCTCGCCTAATAGGTTAGCGGCCCGTCCAAGTCGGGCCGAGGGACTCCGCACTAAAGCGGGAATAGAAGGGAGACAACGTGCACAAGCAGGATTATGAGTTAGTAGCCAACCGATTTAGGACGGCTTACGAGCTATACAACCGGACGTTTTACGGATTGTCTGAGGCGTATATGCTGGGAGGTAAAGATGCTATCGAGGCTATCGTCGCGGGATTGTGTCTAGACTTCCAGAAGGATAATCCGCTGTTCGATCAGAAGGTCTTTATACGGGCAGCACTAGGCGAACCAACTAAGGCGGATGCAGTCGCACTAGGGGGTGTCGATGATGACAGAACGCGAGCGAAGGAGTCATAAATGCCAAAGATCACGGCGGATACTGTTCAGGCTGCATATGACAGTATCGCTAATACAACTTCCATATTTCAGATGGAAGAAGATACCGACGTCGAATTGCACGAAATAGCTAGCTGGGCATCTAATGTTGACTGGCTAGATATGTTCAGCGTGCAATTTGGTAGCTGGGATCGAGCCGATATCGAGTTCGTGTCGATGCTACCGCCGATGATACGCGAGCAATTCACCGAGCCTCTGTCGTGGCTATTCTGTCTCGGATTGATGCTAGGTATCCACCTAGAACGGAATAGACAGACACTAGGCGACATATAGGAAAGCTATAGCTAGTGGCGCTAGTTTAGGTCACTAGCTATTTCTTTGGTTAGATTGTTCACAAAAATGTGAACATCATCTAGCTAGGCAATAATAAACCCCGGTAACTAAAGCTACTAGTTACCGGGGTTTATTTGTGTCTAATTAGATCTTAGAAACGTACTCGGCAAACAGAGTCGCCATATGGTCGCCATACTTCTTGACCAAATCTTCGACTTGAACTAGTCCATTCTGAACAGCCCATTTCAATCCCGGCTCTAGTTGCGAGGCTGTGATCGAAGGATCGCTTGGACCCTTTGCAGAAGTGAGAGCTTGGACAGCCCCTACAGGCTGACTATTAGAAGCAGCAGTAACAGCAGCGGTTAGAGCCGCAACCTGAGCCTGCAACTGAGTAATCACTGTAGCTTGTTCAGACTCTACACTAGGTGTAGGATTAGGAATAAGAGGATTAGGGGGAGTCTGAGTATCTGGCGCAGTTCCGCCTGGAACGGGCGGGGGGGTAATAAGGGTACTAGGGTCTACACTCATCTTAGATGTTTCCTTATGCCGTAATTAGTAATAACTGACATATCACATAGTCCAATCCCTGAAGCTGAAAAGGGAGGTGAACCTATTGCTCTACCACTTTGTACTGTTCCATGCTGCCATGCGGCTATATTATATCCACCGGGATTCCATATACTATCGGCATAGTCAGCAATCCACAAATCTACGTCAAATTGAGGATTGTTGTAAGATGACAAAAAACCGGGAGAAGCATATAGAAGTGGATAATGTCCATCATTTTTGAGAGTTGTAAGAAATTGTCTAGCTTGATCTACGTTATGACTAGGATTAGTCAACATAGTTTCGAAATCTAGAACAATTCTGTCATTTTTATGTTGGGGATAAGGAGCAAGTAGTTTCTCTACTTGCTTGGCTTGATCGTATCCTGTAGTAGCTGTATTACTGGCTCTCCAATACCAATAAGCCCATCTAGCTAGGTTAGCTTGTTTTGCAGCCTGCCACCACGGACCAAACATAGGGTAACTATTCCATTGGTCCCCTAGTCCGCCACCTAGTTTGATTGCAATAAGGGGATAGCCTGCCTTAGCATATTCCCCCAAATTAACTGGAATATTGTTACTACTTATGTCAGCGAAGTTTTTATTCACTTTAATTGACTTCCTAACCTATGTAGTCACAGTAACTCGACTTGACACGGCGGGCTGAGTCCTGTAAAATTGATTATACACCATCCGACGGCAGGAGTCAAATGCCAGATGCTACTCAACATATTAATAGTGAATCCGAAGAAATAGAAGAAGGAACTGAAGGAACTGAGGAAGAAGTGGAGTCAGAGTCACGCGAGGATAAAATAGCACGTCTTAAGAAGGAAATGGAAGACCTTAAGCAAGATGGTCTTACTGATGCAGAACTTAAGGAGATTGCAGGAGATATTACCTCAGCAGGGGAGGCTACTGAGGGAAAGAAAGAAGCACAAGAAGCTGCTGAACAAATTGCAGACAATTTGGAGAGTAACCATGAGGTTACTCTGTCAGATAAAGAGGTTGATAGGCTAGCGACTAGAATTGTCGAGTTACAAAACGAGAGTAAGCCTAAAACAAGACCAAGAACCACTCAACCTACTGATACATCTCCTAAACGTCAACACTTCACGGAGCGCCGACTTTGGGGAGGTAAGGGATGACTCCCCCTATTCCTCCCCCTGGTTCGTTGAAGCCCGGAAGTAGTACGGATCAGGCACCTACTCCTCCTAAGCCTGGTACTCGTACTAGTCGCCGGTCTAGTAGTGAGAGTGAAGCTAGACCGTCTCCCTCTAGTGAATCTCAAGCTACTAGGCCGGTAGACGAGCAGCCTGCTGACTATACTAAGCGAGAAAAGCAGCAGATAGGTGATCTCGCTAACCTATATAGGATTCTAGGTGGTGTAGTTCTAATATTTAACAAAGACATTGCTGCCCAAATGATTACGGGTGCCGATGTAGCAGGAACAGCATGGATTGATTTAGGTAGACGGAATCCAAAGGTCAAAGCATATGTAGATAGTATTACTAGTGCGTCGGTTTGGGCTGCCGTAGTCTCTGTTCATATGCAAATGCTTTCTCCCGCTATCTCAATCCCATTCGGGGGACCGCCTACACCTCCTAGTTCTAGTGGAAGTCCTATTTTCTCCCCTGACTTTAGTTCAGATGAGGTACTGAGACAAGCTGCTGAGATGATGATGCAATCTCAGCCTAATGGTGGTCCTACCGATACAGTCTCAGTAAAGACTGTTCCATCTAGGGAGGTTAATGGAGATGCTCCTATTGGATCGGCAGAATATCATGCTCCTCCAATTCCTATCTCTCCAGATACTCCCTTTGAAGCCTATCCCTTCCCTGTCAATTCAGCTCCACCGCAAGGTTAATAAATGGCCGTGGCTGACCTCAATCCCAATCTAGCTGATTATTACTTTACTCCGTGGCAGGATTTCCTTGACTCTGATTTTGACTGGGTACAAGGAGAACATATCACTATGATTGGTACTACGGGACAAGGGAAGACTACACTTGAGTTACAGTTTGTTGCACAGAGAAAATATTGGCTATTTCTCAGTACTAAGTCAATAGACGAAACTCAAGAAGAACTTATCCCACTAGGATTCCGCTGGGCAAATAGAATGAGTGATGTTAGCTTAGATCTATCTGACAAGTGGGTTATTAATCCTGGTGGATTGAAGAAAAAGGAAACTGTTTCAGATATGAAATTGAGACAGCGACCTATTTACAGAGAAGCTATTGCTACAGCATACCATCATGGTGGATGGGTTCTTGTTATTGACGAAGGTAGATATATTTGTGATTATTTGGGCCTGAAGGATGAGGTTACTCTTGCATACTTGCAAGGACGTTCACATAAACTATCTGTCGTAATGGGAACACAAAGACCGCGGTATGTGCCGCTGGAGAGCTTCGATGCAGCAACTCATCTGTTTTTCTGGCGTGACAATGACCTAGGAAATATTGATAGAGTCTCTGAACTTGCAGGATTAAGAAGAATGGAAGTCAGAGATATTGTTCCACGTCTAGAACAGTATGAAATGCTATATATTAATACTCGTACAGGATTAATGGTAATCACAAAGGTGGACTTATAAGATGGTTTTTGACCTAGTGCATTTCCTCCTGATGCTTGTACTGGTTATGCTAATTATTCGGTATGCTCAGTCTAAGTCATCTAGTTCTTCCGATTCAGGCAAGGCACTTGCCTGGCTATTTCATTAAAACAGAGGGAACAGTAACTAATGAATACACTCGAAAAGTTGCCAGCTAGTCGTATTATTGACTGCTCGCACGCTCCTCTAGTTACGCCAGAAGGTGCAGTTATTGATGTAGCGGATTACATGGAGTTTCGCCGTAAATATAGTCGGATTAGTGGTGGACAGACTAGTCAGGTTGTACCTGCTATTCCGTTCATTGCCTCAGCACATGAACATGCAGAAACTTCACCTATTATTACACAGGCACTTACCGGCGGTGGCTTGTCTACCACATATGAATTGAATGTTCCATCTTATGGATACATTCGTCACCTATGGCTAGACATTAATGCTACTGGTGGTACTGGCGCAGCGGCTGTTTATAATGGTGATGCACCATTTAATGCTATCGACCAGGTTACTTTCCTAGATACCAACGGAGCACCAATCTACGGTCCTCTTTCAGGGTATAGTTCGTTTATTAGTAATCTCTTTGGTGGTTATACCTATCAGCAAGATGCTCGTTCGCTTGCTAACTTCAATGCCGGTGCTACTAGTGGTAACTTCCGGTGGCAGTTTCGTATTCCGCTAGAGATTTCACATCACGATGGAACTGGTTGTTTGGGTAATCAGAACAGCTCGGCTCCATATCGTATTCGTGTGAATATTAATGCTCCTGCAAACATTTATTCTACACCTCCTACTGGTTATCCTACTGTGACCATTACTCCTATCCTAGAGGCTTGGTCACTACCGAATGCACAAGACCCGCTTGGACGTGCACAGTCTCAGATTCCTCCGAATTATGGAACTGTCCAGTATTGGTCTACTCGTTTCCAGACCAACATCCTTGCAGGAGTGAATACTGTCCAAGTTCTACGAGTCGGTAACTTGATTCGTAACTTGATCTTTATCTGCCGTGATACCTCATCTACTGGTACTCGTGATGATGCAGTCTTCCCAACTAACCCCATCATTAACTGGGATGCACGGCAGCTATTCAACGAGACTAATATTTATCGTCAGAATAGATCCTATGAATCTCTTGAGTCTATTCCAACACTAGGACGTCCCACTGGCGTTTATGTTTATTCGTGGGCACGTACTAATCAGGATCGTGTTGGTGATGATAAGCCCTGGTTGTGGTTGCCTACTGTTGAAGCTACACGGTTGGAGCTTAACGGTTCCTTTACTAGCCCTGGTGTAGTTGAAGTACTGGTTAATGATGTTGCTCCTGCTGAGGTTAATCCCTCTCAGCGATATGTGCAATCTAGCGCAACCGGATTCCATCCTAACCCGGACTTCCCTAATCCTGCACAGGCATAAGGAGTAATAACTATGCCAGCAGCTAATACTATGTTCGGAGCTTCTATTGGGGCTACAGCTACTCGTAGTCCTAATAGTGGTTTTGCACAGACACAAGTTCCACTACAACCTGGGGCATCGGCTCAGGTTTATATTGATGGAACCCCTCTACGAGTTATTACATTTGTTGCACTAGCAGCGGGTGGAATTATAGCTCTTAGATGGGCAGGGTTTAAGTTCCACGTTACTACAGGAGTGTAAATTAAAATGAACTCTAGCACCAAAGGATTTGTCGTTGGTGTAGTGGTGGGCGTTGTTGCCTATCATCTACTTGTTAGTGGTAAGGGAATGTCTACTAAAAAGGCCCCTCGGGGTTAACTAGTGACTAACGGAAGTAATGGAATGAGTGGCAAAGCTGCATATCTATTCACAATAATGATAAGCGGCACAGTAATAGTCCTACTAGCCATATTCCATACCTTGCCGCAAGATGAAGTGAATGGCGTAGCCGGACTATGGCTAGGCCATGTATTTTCAGAACTAAATAACTTCCGTAAGAACGGTAATAGTAATGGCGTCCACTAACGCTAATGGATCAGTTCCTATCGCACTTGCTCTAGGTGGAGTAGCTGCTGTAATGGTTCTTGCTGGAATTAGTGGTAACAGTATAGCCTCAGTATTTGAGGGAAAGGTTAAATCTCCAGCAGACACAGGCCCCAATGCAGGTAGTAGTTCAGGTACACCTGCTTATACCTATGTTCCTAATACCAATAATCCTCTAACCGGCGGTCTTACTTCTCCTATTACAACCGCTGGCCAAGTAGGTGCTTCTGGATCATCCCCCGCTCCAATAGTCAACATGATTAATTGGTGTAATGAAGTAGCAGGACAATATGACTATACATGGGGTGGGGGGCATGGACAAATAGGACAACCTTCTGCTGGTCCCTGTAATTCATCCGGTCAAGGTAGTTGTTTTGGATTTGATTGTTCTGGTGCCGTTTCAGGAGCACTAGGAGCAGCCGGATTCCTTAGTTCCCCTATGACTGCCGAAATGTTTGGAACTTGGGGAGCAAAAGGTAAAGGACAATATGTTACAATCTACTCCAACTTCTTCCATTGTTTCATGTTAATTGAAGGGCATTGGTTCGGTACTGGTAAGCTAGGTATTGGAGGCGGGGTAGACTGGGGTAATTTTGATCCTAACCTACTCGCCTATACAGCAACCCATCCTCCTGGATTCTAGATGGAACCACAAGGTGTAGTTTTAACTTCTACTGGCGTTCTGCTAGGTTCTACCGTTGGTGGGCATCTAGCACAATATGGTACATGGCCTAGTGAACAAGTTATTGTTGGTGGATTTTTTGCTATGCTAGGTTGTAGTATCCTTGCTGAAGTTAATGGTGAACTAGGTGAAGCACTAGCTATTCTTATAGCTGGTAGTGCCCTAGTTATATATGGTATTCCGGCCATTAACAATAAATATCCTAAGAAAAAGGCTTCTTGAAATGAGATTCGATACATTCTTTGATGTTTTGGGAGGTATCGTTATCCTAGCTATTGTTACGGATATCTTTACTTCTAAGAACACGGCATCAGATGTTACCGCTGGTGGCAACGCTTTCTCAAATATTCTGAATAGTGCTCTAGGGAAAGGCTAATATATGTCTTTCCTCGATGTTCTATTTGGTGGGAGAGCTGGTCCTCCACCTCCATCTCCTACATTAGATCCTTCACTAGATGTTACAGGACCAGCAGTACCTCCCACTTTTGTATTTACATTGAGAGAACGTCCTAAGCCTCTAGCTAATCTTACCTATTCAGGTTATCCCGCTTCAAATGAAGGTGCTGGTGAATGGACCGCTAATGATCCTAACGGAATAGGAGTTTCTGCGTGGCAAGATTCTCCTGATCCTGTCCGTCAATCTAACTTCTGGAACTGGGGTAATAAGATTCATCCAGCAGCAGGAGATATTACTCCTCTGCATACTGCATTGTGGAAGTCTCTCATTATGCAGGACAGTTTTATGGTTGGTAAGGTTGTAAACTTCTGGCGTCCACAAATGTACGCAGGAGCACAACTAACTTCAGATATTCGTCGTAATATTACTCCTGGTCAAGCTGCTACATTCGGCTCTCAATATGAAGTAGCAGGAATTGGTACTCCACAACCAGTTGTCCTATCGTCAGGACTTAGTGGTTCTATGGACGGTGATCCTTATGGCTGATGTTACAGCAGTACCCGATGGTGGAACTGGAGGTCCAGCAAAACCTGGTGCTAAGCCAAATGGTCTAAAAAAGATTCCTATGCCAGTTCTAATTGGTGGAGGATTAGTAGTTGTTTTAGGTATTTGGTACCTCAAAAATAAAAGTGCCCAATCAGCAGCAGCAACAGCAGCACAAAATGCAACTGCTACTCCTACTTCACAAACAGGATTAGAAGATACAAGTGGATATGGAGATAATAGCGGGTATGATAATGGTTATGCTGCTGGTAGTCTAGCCGCTGGTAGTGGTAGTGGAGGAATTGATCCTACTGATCTAGCCTCTATTATTGCAGCACTACAGCCACAAGGTTCAACAACTGGTAGTGGATCTGGAACTAGCTCTACTACTCCAAATAGTACTGGAGGAACTCCCAGTTCTAGTCTTGATCCTAATATTACTGTTAATGTGACAACTAACCCTGGTGGTGGTCCTCCTTCTAGTACCGCTCCTGGTGTAGTTGTCGCTGGTGGTTCTGGTGGAACTACTGGTAATGGTAATGTTAGTGCTCCACTAGATAATAATGGTTCTCCTGTAGTGACTCCAGTTGCAGCAGCACAAACAGCTCCTAGTTCCGTCGCTTCACAGCCCGGTTCAGGAACAGTTCCAGTTGCCCAATTAACGCAAGCAGTAAAGGGTGCTGGTGGAACAACTAAGGGTGAAGCCGCTGCTGAAAGCCAGAGATACTAAATGGCTGGTGGTGACGAGTTCCTAAATATGGGAAAAGCCAATAGAGATGCTCTATCAGCTATTCTCTTTTTGGCTGGTTCTACCAACGCATTTGATGCTTACTCTACATTAAATAGTTCACCCTGGACGGCTGAAAGCTTTGGTGGAGATCCTGCTAAAGCAGCTTCATGTAGAGAATATCTATATCATGCTATTGGTATCACAATGGCGTATGGTCTAGCTGCTTCATTTATTGCAGAAAGTCCATATCCTTTAGCTGGAACAGTCATCATTGATATTTATCTATATTGGTTATATAATCGAGCACTTAACCGAGCAGTAGCAAGAAAATCTACAGGATGGCATACATAACATGAACTGTGGATGCCAAAATAGACGCGAAATAATGCAAGCTAATCAAAGGTGGTTCTTTGATGTTGGCGTTGTTCTCGCAGGTAGTCTTATTCTTTACTATTGTTACACCCGGCGTAAGTAATCATTATAATTATCATCATCCTAAACCCCCAATTAAAATAGTGGCTACTCTAAATTACGCTCAAATTGAAAGTCTATGGATTTCTATGGGCGGATCAAGTCAGGCCGCTTCAATGGCAGCAGCTATAGCACTAGCTGAGAGTACAGGACAAACAGGAATTACTAATCCTACTGACTCATCTATTGTAGGACTATGGCAAATCAATACTGGTCCTAGTGGAAGTCCACAATATAAAGCTAGTGATATGCTTAATCCATTTTTAAATGCTAAGGCTGCAATAGCTATATCTAAAAATGGAACAGATTGGAACCCCTGGCAAACATATACAAATGGAGCCTATCTTAAGTTCCTTAAATCTGGAGTAACCCCAGCCCCATTAGGATCGGGGCTAGGAGGAGGATCTCAAACTCTATTAGGAAGTATACTTCAAAGTGGACCACTAGTTAACTCTGCATATAATACTGTAGGTGATGCCATTGTTCCTGGCTATTCCCAACTTAATGCTGCATACAATGGCCTTTCAGGATTTTTTACCTGGATTAGTACTCCTAAAAACATTATCAGAGTTTTAGAAGTAATGGGTGGTATTGTTTTAGCGTTACTAGCTCTCGATGAAACGGTTAAAGCAGCAGGCGGTAAAGCACCTACTACTACTGTGGTCCAAGCTGTTATGCCTGAACCCAAACGTCAACCCATTGAACATATTAGTACAAGGACTATCAGGCATGAATATGAGCCAAAGGTTACTACAACTTCTAGAAGATCAGATATATACCATCATCGTGTTATAGGAGTGGAAACGAATGAGTAGGTTTACAGACGAACTAAGCGGAGCACTTGCTCCACATACCGTAGCACTTGGTGGACACGTACAAGGAATCAACGATCTACTTCGTAATATTTATGAAGCTATTGTTGCTAGTGGTCCTAATCGTCCCGGTGCAGATACCCATTGGCAATACAATAACCTATCAGCAGCAGGAGCAGTTGTATTGGGAGACTTCAATATTCCTGTAGTTGTTCCTAAAAATGAGATTTGGCTACTTCAAGCTATTATTGTTGATACTGCTAGTGTCAATGTACAGGCTACTACTGATGGTGGACAGCTTAGAGGAGCCTATGCAACTACAGCAGCAGGCGGTGGTACACAGACAATTGGTGGCGATATTGGATGGCTACCGGGAGAGCATATTGTAGTTACAACTAGTGCTGCTTGTGTTGTAACCTTTGCTGTTCTACGTCAAATTATTGCCCATAAAATGCCAAGAGTTCCTATCGGTCAACCTAGTAATGAAATGGTAGCTGGTCGTAGTAATACGCACGATCCCGCTAGAGATAATCTCGATCAAAAGGGTATCTACGCTGGTACACCTAGAGAGACTAGAGCTAGTGAAGGTACGGAACGCAATCCAGAACCAGTTGTACTAGTTCCGGATAATACTTATGCTACGGTAGATCCTACATCAGTGTGATGTAGGCATGTCAGCTATAAATAATGTAGCAACTGCCGCTGGCTATACACCCGCTGCTACTCTAAACTGTCCTCCATCTGAGGGCCTTACGGTTCAGATACTTAATGCTGCCGTTTATTACCAACTTCTCTTAACTCCTGGTCCTACTCCAGACAGAGAAAAGGGTAATCATACTGCTTATTTCAACAAGCCCGGAGACTCATTGACAGGGTTTGGATCAGGAATAGCTACAGAAGAACGACAATTACTGCCTGGATACTGGTTATTTGACCGTACAGACTTTCAAGGGAATTATTGTATTGGCATCCAGTTTAGAAGTGTATCATCAACTAATCCAGCTCAAGTGAGTGCATCTAATTAAATGCCTAAAGGTACACCAACATATCTCGTTCTTAATCCAAATGGTACTGTTACAGCTCTATTTAGTGGAGGAGTAGAACTTAACGAATATCAAGGCGCCGTAGTTATACCTTCATTATTCGATCAACTAACTTTTATTGATCCCTCGGGAAATGAACAAGAAGCTATATATGGACAATTAGCTGGTGGAGGAGGTCTTACACATTATCTCTTTCTACAATCAGGAATTGGAGTTGATCCTGGTCCCGGTGGTAGTTATGCATATGTACAACTAGGTAATACTCCTGGTGTTTCTGGAGCATCCGGAATATACGTAGCTTGTTCAGATAATGTAAATAATATTACTTATATAGCTACTATTCTAAATAGTTTAGGTTTCTCTAGCTTCATGTGGGCAATGGGCGCACCAACCCAACCCGCGCGCACGTGGGCCACCCCCTACCAACCCAACACGCTGCGCGACACGCTCGTAATGGTGACGGCTGGCGCGGCGGCTGGCACACAATGGAGCGTCTATGTCGGCCCCACCAGCACGCCGGCGCTGCACGTCGCCATCGCCGGTGGTGCCGGAAACCCTGGCATATGGGACACCGTGACCTTCGGCGTCCCGGCCGGGTACTACTATAAGCTCACGCAGGACGTGGGCGCGCCGCCGATTGCCCTCGTGACCGAGACAACACTCTAAAAGGATGACACTATGATAGAAGGTATGTTTTATCCTGGCGGTGGAGACGAATACTTAAACTATAAGACAGACAAATGGTTTGATGGAGATAGTAAGCAGTATGATGACCTAAATCCCAACGATTTTGAATATGTCGATCGAGTCATTATTTGGGTGGGAGCTGATGATGGGACAGGCAAGTGGACTACTGTATGGGGACCATTCGAAGATCAAGCCTTTATCGAAGATATGCTTGCCTACAACTACGGTCCCGATGGAGTCTCGGAACTTATCATCTCGTAGTTTACTAATAATACATGGAGACGATTTCTATTATGAAGAAGATGGCACTAGCTATGCTCGACCTATATGTGATCTACCTAGTTACCTATTGGGTAGTCGAGGGGGTTTCATATCTGGAACAGCACTATACGGTCAACTTGGAGTTCTCAATCAAACCGCGAAAGACCATATCCCTAGATGGAGAATGAAAATAACGGTTAACCGTCGCCGTACCTATGACCGTAATGGGAAAATGTCTGTTTTTGGGGTATTTATGGTTGATTATTTATCCTTCCGTATAAGTCCTTCACACTATGCTGGTAATAAATCTCATACTTTCCCCACAATCAGATGGGATGTAATCAATCTAGAAGTGTTTATGAAGCCTCCACCAACAGAAATAAATGAACAGTGGCAGGCAGCAAAAGCATTACTACAACTATGTGATGCCAGAGGAATTAGCTTTAGAGCTTCTAGAGGATCACTTAGTACAGCTCTTTTAAAAGCTAGTCCTTTTTGGGATAATAAGGAACGTACCCCAGCCCCTCGATTTGTTAATAACATTGCTAGAGATCATCTACCTGGAAACCACTATTCAGTTAGTGATGTAGAGATACCATTTGGAGGAATGGAACACTGTTATTATATTGATCAAACATCGGCACATCATAAAATTGCAAGCCAGATTGCGATACCACACCCGTGCCATATACGTGCGCGTGGTTATTTCAGACAAGCCCTTGAAAATAACCATTTCAAAGCATGGCTCAAAACACTACCGAAATACCACAACGGGTTATTCCTATGTGGAATTGAGTTATCAACTATCCCCACCAAAAAGAAGTACCTCTACCCGAAAGAAATTGCGTTACTTAAGCCTGGTTTTCACCATATCTGGTTATGGTCGCCCGAGATTCGCTTACTTGAAGGAGATCACTTAGTCCAACTACGTTATGTAGTTTGTGGATTATCAACAGATAAACATGATATGGCTATTACTGAGTATGCTCACTTTGCAATGGAGCAATTAGAGAGTCCAGAGAATAAACCCTATATTAAGACACTACTATTAGCGGCTTATGGAATGTTAGCATTTAATCCTACAGGCTATAAGTCATATAGGTATTGGGGAGGTAATGATCAGTCTCGTGGACAAGTAGTAGAGATACCAGAGGCGGGGCTAGTTAGAGAAGTTTGTGTAACTCTGCCTGATTTTGTGCAAATTAAGACGACAAATGTTTGTGCTAGGGGAATGATTGAAGCTGAGACACGAACTAGAAGTCTGCTATATGCAAGAGAATTAGTAAAACAAGGATATCATGTAGCACAGATATATGCTGATGGACTAGTAGTAGAGACAGACCATCTCCCATTTATACCCGAAGGATGGAGAATAACCCATTCTCTCACAAATGTAATGATTCCCAGACCAAATGCTATTATCAGTGACCAAATGACAAAGCTACCGGGAATAACTAGAGAAGAAGCTGAGCGCCGTCTGGAGGCTCGCGTGCCATTTACTATAGGTAAAGAGCAAGAAAGTCACTTCTGTTCAGCTTGACATTGTAGCTATTCTTTGATAGAGTCGCTTATAGTAGTTCAGTAAACAACCCGGACAATGGAGTCGTATATATGGCTAAAGATCCAGAAGGTTATAGTAATGAGCTTGCTGTTTGTATTGAGCAGGCAAGAAAACTGATTGACCAAAAGCACGCTATTCAGGCAATTCTTCAGGAACGTCGTATCCTTGCAAACCTACTAGTTAACACTGGTGTCGGTTCAGAGGAGCAACGTGAGTGGGTCGCAGAGTACCTTCCCCGTAAGAAGCGTCGTACTACTGCTGAACTAGAGCCAGAGTTTGAAGATGATATTCCAGAGGAGGCACTAGCAGAAGCAGTTTAAAGTAATAAAGTATGGGCCTCGGGTATGATAGGTGTGTGCCGAGGGAGTGGAAGGGTACTCCACAGTTTCTTCTAAAGGAGTCACCATAGCCAATAAAATCTATATCCTAGAATATAGAATAAGCAACAAAGAATCTGCCTCAGTTATTGTATTCGGCAAAAACCTCTCAATAGTAGCACCCTCACAGTTTAAGCTAATAGGAGAAAAAGTAGGATATCTTAGGATATCTCTTTCTACTAAACAGCTTAAGGAAATCGAAAAAGAGATAACAGACGAACTACGACTAAGGAGTCACTGGTAAAATGGCAGCTTCAAATGCACAAGTCAGTTTCTTCAATAACCTACTGGATCAGAAGCAGTTTCCAGAGGAATCGGATAAGGTAGCCCTACTGGCAAAGTTCGAAACACTTTCAGTAGCAGATGCTAGTAAGTGGATCGAAAAGGCACTTACTCTCCCTGATGTTGGAGAGAGTAACGATCCAATTCCGTACTAGAGGAAACATGTTCTTTAAAGGATGCTTAGCCGTCCTAGTTGTAGCTTTCCTATTTGCCTTTGGTATTTTGGTAATTATAGCTGAAATACTAAAGTAACCAGTTTGTGAGGTAGGGCAGATCGCTGCCGCATGAGTGGTCGGCGCGGTCAACTCTTACAAAGAGATCCTATCTTACAATAAGGCCGGTAACAGAGAATAGCCCTTGTACCCAAAAATAAGATCGACGAACCTGGGTGCGCACGGAAAAAGGGAACTCTGTTACCGGCCACTTTATTTTTATTAAAGGAGTCGAACATGGACGTAGCCAAACTAGTAGGTGAACTTGCTGGACAACCTCCAGAAATGGAAATTGTTATTTGGTGTGAAGACATCGGAGAGTATCGAGTCCTACACAGTGTAGCCTACGATGCTACCACCTACCCCGTTATTCTACTTCTTGTAGCTACTAATAGCTTCGATAAACCTCAATCTGGAATTAACTACAACGGTCAAACGGAGATTATTTACGATGGGGAATCTGATAGAAGAACAACTATTGTTAAGAGAAAGAGTCCTTCAGAATCAGAAACAGAGGGGACCGAGTCACTCTCAGATACTATTAGCGGAACTGAGGAAGCGAGGGTTGTCAATTCACTATCCGAGAATAGCTCCCCATCCGTATAAACAGTCTACTAACGAGAGAATAGGTTGTTCTCAATGCCCCTATATGAAGACTCATCCTATACACTCGACGACAGAGCCTACGACATAGGACACACATTTGCTCTATATTCTCCCTCCGGTAATAAACTACTTACACTAATGTTTGACAAAGATGGTTTTACAGTTAGATGTGCTCCACACGTAGGAATAGTGCTTCATGGAAAAGGTAAAATAGATGTTAGAGGCTAACTTCTGTAAAGGATGTGGTATACCAATAAACCAAACGAAAGCCGGAGGAGGTAGGTTATTCTGTAGCGATAGGTGTCGTAGGAACACTCGATATCCTAGACACTGTAATAATTGTGGTATCAGACTAGCCTATTCAGGATCAGCCTCTACTCACCTTTGTCCAGTCTGTAGGAAAGGAGCCAGAGTAGTTTTAGCACCATCACTAGGACGTAAAAGGGGTAGCGCAGGATGGGAAAGTCTAGCTTACGATTAGGATATTGGAATCCCTTAGTTTTTTGGACAGCAGTTCATCTAATGTCACTTTACCCTAACGACCTAATACAGCTCCGTCTTTTTTATCCTAATGGAGAAACCTGGAGAGACTTAAGAGAGTGGATATAGATAAGCTGAACAGTGACCCAAGGAGGGCAACCGTGGCACCAACCGCCGAGATCTCTAAGCCCCCTGTGCCTCAGGAGGCGTTCGAGCAGTTCCCGGGCAAGTGGATTGCGCTGCGCGATGGCGAAATCGTTGCCG
>JBEKTV010000258.1:0-2523 GCA_049515675.1 Gammaproteobacteria bacterium
TCTTGGTATTTACGATGCAGGTGTGGTGTGCCTGAATGATAATTACCAACGCCTTTCCAAAAATCGCCTTTGGCTTTATTAATATTAGACCGTAAAATCCAAGCGCCGATTTGTAGATTTATACAACCATTATAGAGAATTTGTGACGGACTCACATAAGGTGTAAATTTCTCTAGCCAAATACTGTTGATTTGCATAGGACCAATATCGTAAGTATTATTTTTATTGAAACTCACCTCGCCGACTTCGCCGCCTTCGACTTTTAAAATCGTATGCAACAATAAAATAGGTAAATCAAAACGCTCGGCGGTTGACACAATACATTCATGAGTCACTGGCACCGTGGGTATAGGTGGAATTTGATGCGGTTGTAAATCTTGATAATCTAGCATTTTGATTGTCCCTTAATCATACATGAGATCATCTAGTGCAATTTTGCTGCGATCTTGAGCTGACTCAGCAAGCTCGAATAAAATTTCAGTTGCGCACATAAGACGCATGGCGTTGGGCACTTCCTCATTATATTTAACCACAACACCTAAACGTGCAGAAGGCGTTTCTTCAAAGGTTAAACCTAAACCATAGCCTAAGCAAAAAGAAGACAATTGATCGGATCTACGCATCAAGGACGGAAGCAAGCCTTTTTCGGCAAATACTTCATCTAGCGTCAGCGGTTTACCGTGAAGCACAAAGCCAAGTTTCATTTCTTGTGCGACTAGTAATAATGCTTTGCCCATGTCTACCATTTTGATCTCCCTGGCCCTTATAGCAAATCTATACCATTATCATTCAATTTGCATGAAATGCAAATTAAATGATCTCAGAACAATGGGGGATTTTTAAGGGGGAGAGACGTAGTTCTCCCCCTTAAATGCTGGTGCAAACTTGTTTTGCACTGGCATCCATAAAAAGCATAACAGATTTGAGTTGCTGACAAGGTCTCTATAGTTTATGCTTAGTTGCATCATATAAAAGGAATTTCAAATCACATGATGTTATCCACATTAAAATATCATACCCGTGCGGCATATGCGATGAGTTTTGTGTTGTGCGCAGTGTTATTAACTGCCTGTCACATTACAACACCAGAGCGTACGCCCGAAGAGCCACCTTTAAAGACACAGCAACATATTGCCGAAGCGGCAGGTTCAATCGACAGATCATTGGTTGCTTTATATGAAGTTGAGCGCGCAAAAAAACCAATTGATGTCGGTATTAAGGCTGAGCCTTATCCTGAACCCATTTACCCGTCATTAAAACGTTTATTCAATGTGGATTGGGTAGGTCCTGTGGAACCTTTATTGCGTGATATTGCGACCTTGACAGATTATCGTTTGAAAGTGATGGGCGATGAACCCGCAATTCCGGTCATTGTCTCTGTAGAAAATGATAAAATCACTGCACATGAATTACTGCGCGAAATTAGAGCGGAAGTATATTTACGTGCGGATATACTGATTTTTCCTGACTCCGGCGTGATTGAATTACATTATTTAGATTAAATGCTAGTAGGTCGATATTAAAATTGCGTAAACTAACAATGAACAGAATACTGACATTATTATTCCTATTCTCACTTGCAGGGTGTGCTTCTGTTGAGGTGGAAATTCTACCCGACCCTGACGAAGAATTAGAGAATTTAGAGTCCTTACGAGGGGATGTCAGAACGCTAGAAGATGATGATGACAATAATCATATTCGCCTAGAAGCTGTTCAAGAGACGGCAAGAAGTTTAGGGGCACGCAGTGGCTTGGCACATAGAGGAGAAGAGATTAATGACTCCCTTTATGCAGAGGAAGACCCGCTAGATGCGATTTTCAATTTCCATGCCTTGCTCTTAAGTGACAATATTTTGCCACCTGTTTTAGTAGAAAGTCGGGATTCTTTAACAGTAAGCACTCCAAATGTGCTCAGAGTTGCCGATAGAAACTATAGGATTATTAAACAGGCGCGGTTTGTGACTTTAGCGCCGACTTGGCGGGATTATTTGATTATGGATGAAAGACGTCCACCCTTGCCTGACAAGTCATTATGGCCAAAAACAGATGAAGAAAGAGAAGTTTGGGCCGAAAATGTAGAAAAGGGCTGGTTTGAAGGGATACATCAAGCTGACCATATCTATACAGAGAATATGGCTAGGTTAAAACGGGATTATCAGGGCATGGTACGTTATAGAATGTTACTGGCCCAAAATATGGTGAGTGCGCCGCAGGTAGCCCATAGAGAATTAGGGATAACCGGCGGGGGTGATGAGTTAGCGATTAATGATAGGACCTTAACTATCGAAGCATTGCCAGCATTGCGGGCAGATAGTAAAACTTGGGACCCAGCCTTGACCACGCATGAATAAATGCTTTTTCTCTTAACCCGAGAAAAAGCGGGATAAAAAGAGAAAAAGAGATGACAACGACACCGACAACAACACCGATACCAGATACTTTAAAGTATCCTAAGGAAACTTCGCGGATTACCGAAGCGGATTTGGATGATTTATTGTTATTTTGCGTTAGAAATGAAGCCTCT
>JBEKTV010000259.1:0-3545 GCA_049515675.1 Gammaproteobacteria bacterium
GGTTGTTGATGAAGGTAAACATGCGGTCACACATTATCGCCTGAAACAACGATTACCAGGACATACATTAATTACTTGTGAATTAGAAACAGGACGCACACATCAAATTCGTGTGCATATGGCTTATATTGGTTATCCTTTAGTCGGCGATCCTTTATATTCAGGCCGCGCGCGCTTTCCAAAAAATCTAAGTGAAAAAACCCGTGCATATATTCAACATTTTAAGCGTCAGGCTTTGCATTCAAGTGAATTGTCTTTGGTGCATCCGGTCACGCATGAAGTGTTAAGTTTTTCTGCCCCTATGCCAGAAGATATGCAAGCGTTGGTGCGATTGCTTGAGAGCGATAAATAATTCAATCATGATTGTTGTTGCAGGACACGCGCTAATGTATCGACAATAAAATCCGCATCTTGTTTATTGATAATTAAAGGCGGCGCGAGGCGGATTACTTTTTCTGCGGTTACGCTGACTAATAATCCTTGTTCTGCAATCGGCATTAATAAATGACGGCAAGGTGTATTTAATTCTATACCGATTAATAATCCTTGACCGCGAATGGCGACTACTTGTGGTATATTTTTTAATGCGTGTTCGAGTTGTTGTTGTAAGTACGGTCCGACTTGTGCAACATTTTCTAAGATATTTTCATGTTGAAACACATTTAATGTTGCAAGCGATGCGGCGCAAGCAAGTGCATTACCACCAAATGTAGAACCATGATTACCTACATGAAAAATATCATTGGCTTTGCCCTGTGATAAACATGCGCCGATTGGAAAGCCATTACCTAAACTTTTTGCAAGTGCAACCACATCAGGAATAATATTGGCATGTTGAAAGGCAAATAATTTTCCGGTGCGGCCCATGCCGGTTTGCACTTCATCTAGCATCATGAGCCAATCATGTTGATCACATAATTTTCTTACTTGTGCTAAATAATGCGGACTTGCGGGGCGAACGCCGCCTTCACCTTGTACGGGTTCAAATAATATGGCAACTACTTCTGGATGATTAAGCGCGATTTTTTCTAAAGCTTCAATATCATTAAACGGTGCGCGTAAAAATCCTGTGACTAAAGGTTCAAAACCCGCTTGGGCTTTGCGCGATCCGCCTGCGGCAAGGGTTGCTAAAGTGCGGCCGTGAAATGCATTTTCCATCACGATAATGCTAGGATTTTTAATTTCACGCTTATTGCCGTACAGTCTTGCCATTTTAATTGCACATTCATTGGCTTCTGCGCCGCTGTTGCAAAAAAATGCTTTGTCCATTTGGGCAAGAGCAGTTAATTCTGCGGCTAGTTTGTCGGTGTAAAGATTGCCTAACATATTGGAGCAATGTATTAATTGTGCAGCTTGTTGCGCTATGGCGGCAACGACTTTTGGATGACAATGACCTAAATTGCAAACGCCAATGCCGGCAAAGGCATCGAGATATTTTTTACCGTGAGTATCGTACAGCCATTTGCCATCGCCTTTTTCAATGGTGATGGGCAGGGTTTGATAGGTGGACATTAAAGCAGACATGAGCGATTTCCTTATTGCACAATCTTCTGTAATTCCCCTTTTTCAAACAAATCTTGCATAATATCGCAGCCGCCAATGAGCTCGCCATCCACATATAATTGTGGAAATGTAGGCCAATTGGCATATTGGGGCAGGGTTTGGCGGATATCGGGATGTTCCAATATATTCACATGTGCAAAGTCTTCAACGCCGCAGGCATTTAAGAGTTGTACCGCACGGCTAGAAAAGCCACACTGTGGGAAATCTGGAGTGCCTTTCATGTATAAAATAATGTGATTATCGGCAATTTGCTGTTTAATGGTATCTAAAGTGTTCATAAGTCCTCGTAAGTTCTCGGGATGACGATAAGATTAAGATATGCTATCTTATCGCAAATGTTCAAACAAACACAAGGAGCCTATATGAGTTTTACCTTACCTGCATTACCCTACGCCCAAGATGCCTTACAACCGCACATTAGCGCGGAAACTTTGCAGTACCATTATGGCAAACACCATCAAGCCTATGTGAATAATTTAAATAATCTAATCCCTAATACTGAATATGCGGACATGACGCTGGAAGAAATCATCCAAAAATCCTCAGGTGGGATTTTTAATAATGCGGCGCAAGTCTGGAATCACACTTTTTATTGGCATTGCTTAAGTCCAAAAGGCGGCGGTGAACCTACAGGTAAAGTCCTTGATGCCATTAATGCTAGTTTTGGTTCGTTTGAAACTTTTAAAGAAGCATTTACTAAGTGTGCTATTGGTACTTTTGGTTCAGGTTGGGCCTGGCTTGCAAAAACGCATGATGGCAAATTAGAAATCATCAGCACTTCAAATGCTGGCACACCTATGACGGAACATAAAACTGCGCTGTTGACTTGCGATGTTTGGGAACATGCGTATTACATCGATTATCGTAATGCGCGTCCTGAATATTTGGGTGCGTTTTGGAATTTAGTAAACTGGGACTTTGTGGCAAAAGGGCTATAAAATGACTATTGAAAGCGCGCCGTTAGTTGAACAATTAAAAGACATGAGCGAGCGGGCCAGTTCGCTTAAGAGGTATCTTTGACTTTGATCAAAAACAAACGCGCCTGCAAGAAATCAAAAACGCTTTAGAAGATCCAAATGTTTGGCAAGATCCAAAAATCGCAGAAACCTTAGGTCGGGAACGGGCGCAATTAGAGCGCACCGTTTCCTGCCTTGCGGCTTTATTACATGATTTAGAACAAACGCAAGAATTATTAACGCTTGCGCTTGATGAACAAGACGAAGACACTTTTCTTGAAGCACAAAAAGATGCCGAGCATTTATTAAAACAATTAGAAACGCTAGAATTTCAACGTATGTTTTCAGGCTCGCAAGATGCCAATAATGCTTATGTTGAGATTCATTCTGGCAGCGGCGGCACAGAAGCGCAAGATTGGGCCGAAATGTTATTGCGCATGTATTTACGTTTTTGCGAACGCCAAGGTTTTAAAACCGAATTAATGGAAGCATCCGCAGGAGAAGTCGCCGGCATTAAAAGCGCAACCATTTATGTGCAAGGTGATTATGCTTTTGGTTGGCTGCGCACAGAAACCGGTGTGCATCGCCTGGTGCGTAAATCACCATTTGATTCAGGCAATCGCAGACATACTTCGTTTGCGTCAGTATTTGTTTCGCCTGAAATTTCAGATGATATTATTGTAGATATTAATCCTGCAGATTTACGCATAGATACTTATCGCGCTAGTGGCGCTGGCGGTCAACATGTAAATCGTACGGATTCTGCAGTGCGGATTACCCACGAACCTACGGGTATAGTGGTGCAATGTCAAAACGATCGCTCGCAACATAAAAATAGAGCGCAAGCGATGAAACAGCTTAAAGCAAAACTGTATGAATTTGAAGAACAAAAGCGTAAAGCTACGCAACAAGTGTTGGAAGAATCTAAAACTGATATTGGCTGGGGACATCAAATTCGATCTTATGTGTTAGATCAATCGAGGATTAAAGATTTAAGAACGGGTGTGGAAATAGGGAATACCCAAT
>JBEKTV010000260.1:0-4656 GCA_049515675.1 Gammaproteobacteria bacterium
GTAATAACATCATCAGCAGCATCCACGGCAGCAAAAGTTGTTCTTTCTTCTATACCATGCTCAACTGAACCAACACTGCTCAAATCAAACTCTGTTGTTGTATTGCCTTCTCCTGAATGTTTACTGCCTAAATTAATTTCAGAATCAGTATCATGATTGGGTGTTGAACGAGTTGATGACTGCTGATCTCCTTTGGTAGAAGTAACATCATCGGGTTTACGCTTTCCTACGGCCTCTGGAAGTTCTTTAAGTACCGCAGACATAGCTGCTTTTGTTTTGTTTTTTTGTTGCGCAACTGCAGCAACAGCTGCCGCTGCTTCAGGCAACTCCTTCAGCACTTTGGCCATTTTATCTTTAGTTATTTGTTTCTGAGTAGAACCTAATTTCATCAGAAATGAACGATCTTCTATTAAAGAATTTAACTGATTGTTAAAATCTTTATGATGTTGCTGCTTGGACTCAACAATTTTAGCGCTTTCAATTTCTAATCGCTCTAGTTCAGTAAATTTCCCTGATAAGCCAACCTGAATACCGATAGCATTCAGAGCTCTTTCCCACCATGAACGATTTTTCACTGTATTTTGAATGGCTTTACGTACACCTACAGGTGCTTCTTGATTTCTAAATACAGTTAAAATATCCTGGGCTGACAACTGGTTTACAAGATTTTTTGAAGAAAACTTCTCAACTAACAATGACCAAAAACCTGTTTGTTTAGATTCCAAGATAATGCGAGTAAGTGTAGGTGAGCGCGCAATATGTTGCCATGCAGCTTTAGATTGCTCGACAGGATTTTTTACAAAAACATTTGAGTTAATAAATGCTGTTAATTTTGCTCGTGCAATGCTTTCTGCAACGGGCTCGTTGTTATTAAAATTAATTGCTGATAACGGCAAGCAAGGTAGATTTTCAAGCCATACTGCATCTGAATCACTTAGTTCTCGATAAAGATCAGAAGTATAATTGTTTATATATCCAGAAGAATTTAATAATCTATTATATAAAGTATGTGGATGACCATTAGTCAAAATATTTTCAGCAGAAAAGATTTTATTGTTTGATATTTTTTGGGCAACAGATGGAAAATGTTGCATTAAAAAAATAACATAAGGATAGCTATTTTTGTCTTTCTGCCAATTACCAGCAAAAACAGAAACATCTCCGCGTAACCAACGATCTACAGCGCTCAGTGCTTTTTGCTCAAAACTTTGTTTTTCATCATTTAAAGAAGCAAAACGATCTACCCAAAGCTTAACTTCTATCAATAAACGCTCATTTTTAAGCACTTCCAATTGCTCTGAAACACGTGGCAATAAATCAATGATACTTTTGTATGTCTCATTATTTTCTTTAGTCTTGCTTCTCTGAATGAAATAATTATACAAAGCTTCGGCAACTAATGCCTCAGTTAAAGTACCTACTTTTACGCCTTCAGGTAATCGTGCATAAAGCCAATCAAGTTGCTTAGCATTTAATTTATGCAGAAAATCAGGCCGATATTCTGGGGAAATTTCAGCTTCTAGTGTAGGATCTGCAGATAATACGCTATCAATGTGTTTGAAAATTTCTTCTGTTACATCAACAGTTTCACCCGTACCTTCTTCTGTACGAGATAGTTCACCTTCAGAGTCCTTAGGCTCCATTTTTATTTTAGCCTTGTGTGCTTTATCAAGTTCAATCAATGCGTTATTCAAAGCCTTCACTGTAAATGTACGCAATTTTGCCACTTCAGTTGGCACTTCAGTTTTTGCATACTTCTTTAAAGCCGCTATATTAGGCTGTGGAGCTATTAAGGTTTCTTCTTGTGACATTTTATTTTCCTTTCTATTGACTCAATGTTAATGAACTGGCTGCAAATCCCGAAAAAGAATGGCGTCTTTTTATTGCTGTTTTTTCTTTAAAACTATGAACTATTGGTTTTTTATCTTCCTGGCTACCAGATGCAGCAGTGCTAGAAGATGGTTTTGTTCCATTTGTATTATTAGTTTTGAATGCATCTTCCGTTTGCTTAGTCAATAATTCAGATCCTGACTTAGCAGCACCATATTTCCTTTCCTCAACAGATTTTTTAAGCACTTGCTTTTGCACGTCAAATGGATCATCAGTTTTTAAGGCTCCCTTATATGCAGAAGCTTGACTGCTCACAATAGCAAGAGGCAGACTATTGTGATTAGCTGCGTTTTCTTGCGCTTGCGCCTTTACAATGTTTTCTATTAAAACTTTACTCTCTTTCTGATAATTGGTAACTAGCTGTGTTGATCTTGGCAATAAACTATAAGGACCATTGTCAGCAAATAACTCTATAAATCGCTGCATCAATTCATAACGACTAGAGTTAGAGGCTTGTAAATATTTACCAACTTTTTCATTAGCTAAGGTAATATTGTATCTTTGTAAAACAAGCGCTAAACGACCAAGATACGATGCTGCTTGCAATTGTCTACGCTTTTGTTTTTTCTCCACGCGATCATACGCTGATATTTTTATAGATTGAACTTCAGCTATAGCCTGATAAGGATGAACCTTCTCAGTAGCCAAATTGTTTATCATTGTTTCTAATTTTTGAAACGTTGCTTCAGCGTTAGGATAATGGCCTTTAGTAAGCTCTGACATGTTTTTATCAGCATAATCCTTTTGTCTGCGCCATTCGCTCATTAAAATAATGATTAAAAAAGCTCTCTCTAAACTCCAAAACTCTAGCATTGCGATGAAATCATTGAAAGGATCTTGCGAACCATGTTGACGATCAGATTGAGCTGGTGCATAACCGTTTCCTAGAGTGCGACGACTTCCTTTTTCTAATTCTTCTTGTAATAGCTCATTCGCCCTTCTGTGTTCTTCTGCTTCTTTCTGAGCTTTTAACTTTGCTTCGCCTTCTTCACGCGCACGTTGTTCAGCAGCTTCTTTCTGTGCAAAAACATCCGTTGCTGCTCTCGCAGCATTGATAGCCATAGTCTGTGCATCGTTGACTGTGGTACGCTCTAGCATTGTTTTACTTACCGTTTTCTCAACAAGTGATTGATATTTATTAATCTCAGATAATATTGAAGTGATACTTGTCAAAGCAACTGCATTTGCTTTTTGGGTAGCCGGTGTTAATGCATTGATTGCAAGTTGGTTCCAATCAGCAAATGTCTGTGGAAAGCCCTTGGTTGCAGAGATGTGAAGTCTTAATTGCCCTAGCAATTGAGAAGCTTCTTTTGAAAGTTCAGTTCGTGAATCATCTAAAAAAGTCCTTACTTGAGTTTCAAGCGCGTCATAAGGAGTCTTCTTTTGACGTAATTTATCTGCTTGCTCTTTAAGCTTTGGAATTTGAGCGCGCAATTCTTGAATTGAATCCTCTGAAAGTTTTTCTTCATTTCCATTGCTTACTTGACTTTGAGCGGCAATAGTTGCTTCAAGTTTATTGGCCTTGCCTTCATATGATGCAGCCTCAGTTTCAATTTTCTTCTTGATCGCATTTACGCAATCTGCAAGATTATTTTGTAAAGCTTGTTTTAACAACCCACTTTGTTGGCGTATGCTTTGTAAGGGATCAACTTCACCACCAAAAAATGAAGAACTTGTCGTAGGTGTTGAAAGTATTTTGGGGACGTGAATCAACTCAAATTTAGCTAAAAATGTATAATACGATAACTCAAACGGTGCCGCTTCTGCTAAATGAGCAGTCACTGACGACAATACTGATGCCTCATATTCGGCATCGCTCAAACCACCTTGGGTGGCTAAATTATTAATTTCTGTTCTTAACTTCATTTATTTCAACCTCTATACTACAAAAATATTATTATCTGTCTATCTAAGTAACCTACCATATACACAAAATTTAAACCAGATGAATTATTTTATGAACATGATAAAATCATTTTATACTTAATCATATTAACATTTTTACTTAATAAATTCTAAACAATCATAGAGGAATGTGCACTTATACGCAATGAGTAAACTCTCTTGCACAAGCAAATTAACTACAATTATTTTGCCACAACTCTGTCTAATGTGGGTTTACTGAAAAATCAACATTAGCGTTGTTGATTACCTGATTTTCACCCGAGTTTTTAGTCTAGAATATACATACACCTATTTGGCCAACTAAGGGATGCGTATGACTGTGACTTGGATTAATATCGGGCTCGCCTTTTTAGAAGGTTTTGCGCTGATTATCTCCCCTTGTATTTTACCGATATTACCTATTGTATTAGCAGGCTCGCTTGCTGGTAGTCGTAAACATCCTGTTGGGATTATTATTGGATTTGTGGCAACGTTTGCCGTATTTACTTTGTTTGCACATAAATTAGTAAGTTGGCTTGGCATTGATTTAAATATTCTGCGCGATGTTTCGTTATTTTTATTATTGCTGCTTGGGTTTGTGATGCTCTCTGGTTTTTTAACCGAACAATTTGCGCGATTGACAGGCGGGCTTGCAACCATTGGCGCCAATATTCCTGCATTAAATAAGAATGATGGATTTTTTAGTGGAATTGCCTTAGGTAGTTTAATTGGACTTATTTGGACGCCTTGCGCAGGTCCCATACTGGCAGCTGTAATAGTACAAAGCGTGATACAAACCACTACCTTGGGAAGTTTTTTGACTGTGCTCGCTTTTGGTATTGGCGCGGCAGTGCCTATGTTAATCATTGCTTTTGCGGGCAG
>JBEKTV010000261.1:0-4873 GCA_049515675.1 Gammaproteobacteria bacterium
GGTACACTTGGATACTTATTTTTGTGACGGACCACGGGGGCAGTTTTTATGTCAAGCACGCACACTCTTTGGCAACAATGTGCTGATCATCTGCAAGGTGAATTAACGCCGCAAGAATTTAATACTTGGATTCGCCCTCTGCAAGTGGTGTTAAAAAATGAAACAGTGTGTTTATTAGCGCCAAATCGTTTTGTGCGCTCCTGGGTAGAAAAAAATTATTTTAATGAAATAAAAGAGCTGATTAAACAATATACTCAAGGTGAACCACCACCTGTATTATTGGAAGAAGGCAGCGCAAGTATTCCTGTTGCAAAAGTTGCTGAGCAAAAATCAAATACAACATCGCCCTCTTTTCAGAAAACCGAAGAGAAAATCCCGACTTACCCAAATAGTATTAACCCCTTATTTACTTTCGAAAACTTTGTTGAAGGTAAATCAAATCAGCTTGCGAAAGCTGCGGCACATCAGGTCGCAGAAAATCCTGGCGCTGCATACAACCCACTATTTATTTATGGTGGTGTAGGCTTAGGCAAAACACACTTAATGCATGCGATTGGAAATTTAATTATTAAAAGTAAACCAAATGCAAAAGTGGTTTATCTACATTCCGAGCGTTTTGTTGCAGACATGGTTAAAGCACTGCAAAGCAATATGATTAATGAGTTCAAGCGCTTTTATCGCTCAGTTGATGCTTTGTTAATTGATGATATTCAATTTTTTGCGGGTAAAGAGCGCTCGCAAGAAGAGTTTTTCCACACGTTTAATGCCCTATTGGAAGGACAACGGCAGGTGATTTTAACCAGTGATCGTTACCCTAAAGAAATTACCGGTGTTGAAGAGCGATTAAAATCACGTTTAGGTTGGGGCTTAACAGTTGCCATAGAACCTCCAGAATTAGAAACGCGGGTTGCGATTTTAATTAGTAAAGCTGAAAAATCAGGGATTATTATTCCTCATGATGTTGCTTTTTTTATTGCCAAACGAGTACGTTCTAACGTGAGAGAACTTGAAGGAGCACTTAAACGAGTGATGGCTAATGCTCATTTTACTGGGAAAGAGATTACAACTGAGTTTGTGCGTGAAGCATTAAAAGATTTACTAGCTCTACAAGATAAACTCGTGACGATAGAGAACATTCAGAAAACTGTTGCTGAGTACTTTAAGATCAAAGTTTCCGATTTATTATCTAAACGAAGAAGTCGTTCTGTTGCTAGACCAAGACAAGTTGCTATGGCGCTAGCAAAAGAATTAACCAGTCACAGTTTACCTGAAATTGGCGATGCTTTCGGTGGGCGAGATCATACAACAGTGATACATGCTTGTCGTATGATTAAAAGTCTGTTGGAAACTAATGCTAACATGCAGGAAGATTGGGCTAATTTATTACGATCATTATCTAATTAATTATGAACATTACAATTAAACAAGATTTATTATTAAAAGCCTTACAACCCGTAAGTGGCGTGAGTGATAAAAAACACCAGCTTACTATCCTGGGAAATGTATTAATCATCGCCGAAAAACAGAAAATTTCGTTCATTTGCTCCGATCAGGACCTAGAGTTAATTACCACCATTAACTCTGCAGAAGTTAAAGAAGAAGGATCAATAACTGTTTCTTGCCGTAAATTACTGGATATATGTAAAGGTTTACCAGAAAACAGCTTGATTAATTTAAGCACCGAAGAAAATAGGGTTTTAATCCGCGCTAATCGTAGTCGTTTTACCCTGGTGAGTTTGCCGGCAGCCGATTTCCCTGTAGTGCAAATTTCAGCAAACGGTAAGGAATATCGTGTATCTTCGTCGATTTTACATGAAATGATAGAGCATACTCATTTTGCTATGGCTCAGCAAGATGTACGTTATTATTTAAATGGCATGTTGTTTGTGTTTAATCCAGGCTTGCAGGTGGTTGTTGCTACCGATGGTCATCGATTAACAAAAACAAAAAACCTTGAAAACCAAAGTGTTGATATAGGCTATCAAGTGATTGTTCCACGTAAAACCATTATTGAGGTATTAAAACTCATACATTCTGAACCAACAGAAATAACGATGCGCCTTGAAGAAAATCATATTCAGTTTATACACCCGCAATTTACCTTAACTTCTAAACTGATAGAAGGCCGATTCCCTGATTATCATAAGGTAATACCGCTTAATACAGAACACCAAGCCTTAATTAATAAAAACGGGCTTAAGCAATCGCTATTACGCGTTGCTATTTTATCGAATGAGAAAAATAAAGGGGTTAGATTTTTGTTTAATAACAACAACTTAACCATAGAAGCCCAAAACCCAGAGCAAGAAGAAGCCACAGAGGAATTAGAAATAGATTATCAAGGTCCATCATTAGAAGTCGCGTTTAATGCGCATTATATTCTCGATGTACTTAATGTGGTGCCATCAGATCAAGTAAAAATCGCGTTCACAGACCCTAAAAACAGCGTTTTATTGTCTGCGCATCTCGAGGATGAGGAAAGTCCTAGTCAATATGTGGTGATGCCACTTCGGCTTTAATATGGCCCTCACCAGCTTATATATCCAATCTTTACGTAATATCAATGAGACTGAGCTCGCTTTTTCCGCAAAAAATGTATTTTATGGTGATAATGGCAGTGGAAAAACCAGTATTTTAGAAGCTATTTATATGTTGGGTACTGGAAGATCATTTCGCACAACCCACAGTCACGTCATTCAAAATCAGGCTCCCGCATTGTATTTACGTGGTGTTTTAACGCCTAAAGGCCATAATAACCCATTAAAAGTCGCTTTACAGAAATCAAGAAACAATCAACACATCATAAAATGCGCAGGACAAGAGGTCGATAGCATTACTGAGATCGCTAAACACCTGCCCGTACAAGTCTTACATTTATTAAATTACCAGTTATTACAAACTTCCCCGGAGGCAAGGCGTAAACTCATGGATTGGGGAGTGTTTCACGTGAAACATTCCTTCCTGTCTCAGTGGCGAGAATTTAATCAATTGTTGAGACAAAGAAATGCATTATTGCGTCAGCAACGTCGTCCTGATGCGGTTTGGGATGATTTATGGGTAAAATCTAGCTATCAAGTGCATGAAATGCGGCAGGAAATCTGTGAGGGCTGGTTTAATGCCGCAAAACCTATGATCTCAGAACTTTTAGAGCTGCCGGACATCACTTTAAACTATTATCCTGGTTGGGATATATCCGAATCTTTAAATACCCTCTTACAAAACAGGTTTTATAACGATTTACAATTAGGATATACATACGCCGGCCCGCAACGTGCGGATTTACACATCAAAACAGCAGGCATTGCCGCGCAGCATGTTTTATCTCAAGGACAACAAAAGCGCCTAGTTGCAGCCCTACAAATATCGCAAAGTGCTTGGGTTTATCAACAAAATACGGCTGATGGGGTTTTACTGATAGATGATTTGCCCGCCGAGCTGGATTTTCATGCTCAGCAGCAAATTATGCGGGTTTTAGCGCAGATGAATGCGCAGGTGTTTCTAACCTGTGTGGATGAAACCACTGCCAGACAGTTTGCTGAAACTTTGGGGGCAAAATTGTTTCACGTGAAACATGGTGTTATTGAGTCCATTTGATAAAGGAATACGCAAAAGGGATAATTCCCGTCCAAGCGGGCCCGGTCCTCGATTCCCTTTTTCGTGCTCGCAAGCTGCGCGCGAGAAAAGGGAAGTCTTCGGCCACCCACTTGGAGGAGAATTCTGTGGGGTTTTGCGTATGCTTTATCATGATATTTTCATGGTTATACCTGCTCCGCTGGAATTTGCGATAACCCCGTCATTAAGAACATACGCATAGACAGTGTTTCGCATCGAATAGTGGCGAGGAATCCATTTTAATTGGCCATGGATATATACGTCTGTCCAATGACAGGGTTTTTTTCAACTTCCTGCAGTAAACGAGTATTGATTTAATAAATATCAGGATAAGGCATACGCAAAACGCCGCAGATCTAATTCCAAACGGGTGGCCGAAGAGCTCCCTTTTTCGCGCGCAGCCTGCGAGCACGAAAAAGGGAGTCGAGGACAGGACCCGTTTGGATGGGAGCCAACAGTTTTGCGTATTCCTCGGCCTTTAGATGGAAACCCACAAAATCCAAAGTCTTTAAACAGCCAGAGACAACAAAAATATCCAATAAAATAGTAGGTTATGGTATAATAATCGGTCGCTAAACGCTGTTTCCAGGAGAGATTATGTCAACAATAACGCCCGCTACGTATGATTCCACGAGTATTACGGTACTTAAAGGTTTAGATGCGGTTCGTAAACGTCCCGGTATGTATATTGGGGATACTGATGATGGTTCTGGCCTTCATCATATGGTTTTTGAAGTGGTTGATAATAGTATTGATGAAGCTTTAGCGGGTTATTGTTCTACAGTAGATGTCATTATTCATACCGATAATAGTGTCACTGTAAAAGATGATGGTCGTGGTATTCCTGTTGATATTCATAAAGAGGAAGGTCGTTCTGCGGCTGAAGTGATTATGACCGTTCTGCACGCCGGCGGAAAATTCGATGATAACTCTTATAAAATTTCTGGCGGTCTTCACGGTGTGGGTGTTTCTGTGGTTAATGCGCTGTCAGAAGAGTTAAGACTCACGATTTGTAAAAACAATCAGATTTACCAACAGTTTTATGATGAAGGTGAGCCGCGCGCGCCTTTAAAAAGTATTGGTGAAACAACCGATCATGGTACCGAAATTCGTTTTAAGCCCAGCACAAAAACATTTACCAATATCGATTTTAATTATGATGTGTTAGCAAAACGTTTACGTGAATTATCTTTTTTAAATTCCGGTGTGTGCATTCGCTTAACAGATGAACGCACAGGTCGTGAAGATGTTTTTGAGCATG
>JBEKTV010000262.1:0-3488 GCA_049515675.1 Gammaproteobacteria bacterium
CATGGTCGCCTACGTCGAGTCACTTCCCATAAACTTTCCCACAGTGAAGTCGCAGCCCTACTGAATTTAATTTATGGTGCCAACGGTACGGCTCAAATTTTAAGCGGCAAAGATTTAGATACCCATTATGAAATCAAGCCTTCACGTAGCGAGCGTTATCGTTTTCGTGTGAATGGCACTGGTTGTCATGTGGAAGGTCATGAAGGCATTCAGATCACCATGCGGACCATTCCAATTGACCCGCCTTATTTAAAAGACATGAACTTACCCGAAAAATTATTAGAAGGATTAATTCCAGACCAAGGTATTGTTGTGGTTGCAGGGGCGACCGGTTCAGGTAAAAGTACATTACTTGCTGCGATTATGCGTGAGATTTTAGAAACCCAAGTGGGTAAAGTGCTAACTTACGAATCTCCAATTGAATTTGTGTACGATAATGTGCCACAACCTAATACCCTAATGGCACAACATGAAATTCCTGCAAATTTACCAAATTTCCCCGCCGCAATACGTAATGCCTTACGTCGTAAGCCTAATTACATTTTAGTTGGGGAAGCCCGTGATAAAGAAACCATTGCTGCAGTAATTGATGCCGCATTAACAGGACACGTGGTTTATACCACAGTACACAGTAATGGTGTTGCCGATACTATGCGTCGTATGATTGCCGCATTTCCTGCAGAAGAGCGTCATGGTCGGGCAGTGGATTTAATCGAATTAATGCGAGTTGTGATATGGCAAAGATTATTGCCCACAAAAGATGGTCGCCGCGTTCCTCAAAGAGAATGGTTAGTCTTTGATGACGATGTGCGTGATGCAATGTTACAAACAGATTTTGATTAGTAAGTGAGGATGTAGTTATGTCAGAAAAAATACCATTACAACAACTTTTGAGACAAAAAACAGAGTTTCAAGATGTAAAAGATCCAAGTTTAGTGGAGGGACGTAAACGCGCACTTCATCAAGCCGAAACATCTCCAGAAGCACCTTCTGCTAAACGCATGAAAGTCGAAGAAGGTGTTTCTCGTGAAGTGACGAAAGCTGATCTTGAAGCAATGGGAATGAATTATGTTAAAAGTGCGCAAGAGGCTGGCGAAGCGGCTCCAGAAAGTGCTGCACGTATTATTAGGCTACTCAAAGCTGTTGAGCAACAGGCAGTTGAGAGTCCTGCAACGGGAGCAGTGTTAGCGACTCAATTTGATAAAGGTAATAAATCTACAACGCCTGCACAACCTGTGGGTGGCGTTACTCCTCCCGCTGGACCTAGTGTTGGCTAATCATGATCCATAGGGGCGAAAAAATTTTCGCCCTGGATACTTAAGATAAAATTACATCAACATTTATTATATTTTTTGCGATTTATCGTAGGTCATTGTATATTCATCTATAATTAGCAAGAATAATTACATTTGGATGAATATGAAACCCATCAGCCCATCAGCCCATTGGCGAGACAGCGCACGACCTGTACGGTTTTTTATCGTAGACTATCGCGCAATGTTTCCTTTGTTGCTATGCTTATTTATTCCAAGGTGGTGGACTTTAGGTGTAGCCTTAGCCACAATTATATTTTTTGCATTGTTAGAGCATTATGGTTTTAGTGTCAGAGTGTTTTTGCGGTTTTTACGCGGCGTGTTTTCAGGCCCAAGGAAAGTGGCAAAACCCTGGTGGTTAACCAGGGCGAAATATTAATAGGACTTATGAATAATGGCGACCGATCCCAAAGAACAGGCAAGCGCAGCGCAAGTTTCTGATGGTTTTGATACCGTTAGAGGTTTAGAGCTAGTACGGCTACGCAATCACTTTTATCGTGATGGTTATCGTAATACCATGTTGGCTTTATTGGGTTCAATTGCGGTCTGTATATTACTCATCGCCATTGTGGTATTACAGTACTACACAAAACCCGCCCCTGTCTATTTTGCAACACAAACCGATGGTACCTTAATTGAAATCCAACCTTTATACGAACCTTTAGTCGATGAAGAAATGTTACTTATGTGGTCATCACGTGCAGCGATTGCAGCATTTTCTTATAATTTCTTAGATTACCAAGACGATTTACAACAAATGCGGCAATATTTTACTGCTGCCGGCTTTGATAATTATTTAGAAGCCTTGCAACAATCTGGAAATCTCGATACAGTATTAAGCAAACGCTTAGTGGTCAAAGGTGTGGTCACCGCAGTGCCAGTGATTGTGCAACATGGTCTTATCAAAGGTCGTTATGCTTGGAAAATTGAAATTCCAATGTTGATAAGTTATGTCAGCGCTAACGAAACCTTGGAACAACCCATTTTGGTGACCATGTTAATTTCACGTGTGCCCACAAAAGATAAGCCACAAGGCATAGCGATTGCGCAATTTGTAGTAGAGGATAGAAAATTATGATTCGTTTATGGATAACCGGAATCATATCGCTTATTTTATTGCTGTCAGTCGCATACGCGCAAGCGCAACCACCAGTGCAAGCTGCACAAGTTAATTTGCCACCGCTTGCCAATACCCAAATTCCGCCTAGTAACATGAATCCTCATAATGCTGCAAATGCCGTAGCCAATAAACAACCCGCGATCACGCCACAACAAGCTATGAATGATCCACAAACAGAAGAACATTATTTTGAAGAATCGACTTATGGTACAGCGAAAGACCCTGCTTTTGAAAATATGCTTAAAAAAATGTATCCTATGACGCCTGAACAAATTCAAGCATTACGTCAAGCGCATGAAACCACTCAGCGCGCAATGGAAGCACCGGCACAACCTGTCCCGGAACCTACAGTCACTTCACAAAGCGTTAGTTTAGCACCCGGCACTACACCGCCGGTTTTGCGTTTATCAACTGGGTATGTTTCTTCAGTTGTATTTTTGGATGAAACAGGCGCGCCTTGGCCAGTGAGTGCTTATAGTATTGGCAATCCTAATAATTTTAATATTCAGTGGGACCAAAAAAGTAATTTATTACTCATCCAAGGTCAAAAATCTTATGCCACAGGCAATATGGCCGTGACACTTCATGGTATGAATACGCCAGTGATGTTGACCATAGTCACAGACCAAGGACAAGTAGATTATCGTGTTGATTATCGGATTCAAGGCCGCGGTCCAAATGCGCGTGGTTCTATTATGGGTAGCGCAGTTCCACAAAATGCGAGTGCCACACTTATCAATTTATTAGACGGCATAGCCCCACAAGACAGTGAAATGTTAAGTATCAGCGGGGGTGATGCGCAAGTATGGTTATGGAATAATCAGCTTTATGTGCGTACACCACTGACTTTACTTTCACCTGGTTGGACAGCCACTTTATCAAGCGCGGATGGTACACATGTTTATCAATTACCGGTCACGCCTATGATTTTAGCATCGCAGCGCGGTGAATCGATTACTTTAAAAGTAGAAGGGCTCTAATATGGGAAAAAAATTACGCGGCATTTTAAATCGCGTGAGCGATATCAAAACGAGGACGTTACTTATCGTTGTCGC
>JBEKTV010000263.1:0-4904 GCA_049515675.1 Gammaproteobacteria bacterium
TAAGATTATTGAGTAACCCTGAGGTATTGTGATGCAAAAACAAAAAATTCGCATACTCCTAAAGGGGTTTGACCACCGGTTGATAGATTCATCAACCAGTGAAATTGTGGAGACCGCGAAACGCACTGGCGCGCGAGTAATTGGACCTATTCCATTACCTACACGTGTCAATAAGTTTAATTTGCTGGTTTCACCACACGTGGATAAAGATGCGCAAGATCAGTTTCAAATTAAAGTGCATAAACGCTTAGTGGATATTTTAGATCCAACAGATAAAACCATTGATGCGTTAATGAAGTTAGATTTGTCCGCTGGTGTTGATGTACAAATCAGTTTGGATAGTGAATAAATAGAGGAATAGGTTATGTCTACGGGTTTAATCGGTACAAAGCGCGGAATGACGCGTTTCTTCAGAAAGGATGGCGTGACTATTCCTGTAACAGTAGTCAGTATTGCTGATCATTTTGTTGTGCAAGTAAAAACACCTGAAAAGGATAAATACAGCGCATTACAAGTGACTACAGGTAAAGTAAAACCAAGTCGTGTCAATAAACCCATGTCGGGTCATTATCAAGCAGCGAATGTTGCTGCAGGTGATGGTCTTTGGGAATTTCGTGTTAACGACGAAGAAGCTTCACGTTTTAAACAAGGTGATGCATTAACAATGGATTTATTTACTGTAGGCCAAGTGGTTGATGTTGCTGGTTACACAAAAGGTAAGGGTTTTGCCGGTACTGTTAAACGTTACAATTTCGGTATGCAAGATGCTACACACGGTAACTCACGTTCACATCGTGTGCCTGGTTCTATTGGTCAATGTCAAGATCCAGGTCGTGTATTCAAAGGTAAGAAAATGTGTGGACGCTTAGGTAATGAGCGCGTCACTATTCAAGCTTTAGAAATTATCGATATTCAAGCAGATAAAAATGTAATTCTGATACGTGGTGCATTACCAGGACCCGTGGGCGCAAAAGTAATTGTCAGCCCAACAGTTAAACGCGTAAAGAAGAAAGAAGGTGACGCATGAATTTAACTTTAAATAACAAAGGTGCGGCTGGACAACAAGTCGAAGTTTCTGATTTGGTGTTTGGTGTTAAATATAATGAACCATTAATTCACCAAGTGGTGACTGCATTTTTAGCAGGTGGACGTAGTGGTACTAAAGCGCAAAAGTCACGCTCTGATGTGAGTGGTGGCGGTATTAAACCTTGGCGCCAAAAAGGTACGGGTCGTGCGCGCGCTGGAAGTAGTCGTTCTCCATTATGGCGTAAAGGTGGTGTTACATTTGCAGCAAGACCAAGAAACTTTGAGCAAAAAGTAAATCGCAAAATGTATCGCGGTGCAGTTTGCAGCATTTTATCTGAATTAGTCAGACAAGACCGCTTAATCGTTGTTGATAAATTAACAATTGATGAACCAAAAACCAAAAAAATGCTTGAACATTTGGCACAATATGGTTTTAATGACGGACTCATTATTTTGTCAGATATAGATGACAATGTATTTTTAGGCACGAAAATAATGCTGACACAGTCAGCGCTTAAAGAAATTGAAGAGAGCTTAATGTAATGAAGTCTGAAATTTTATACACGTTAATTCATGCGCCGGTTTTGTCAGAAAAATCTATGCGTTTAGCAGAACAAGCGAATCAATATGTTTTTAAAGTTGATCCCAAATCAACCAAATTACAAATTAAAAGCGCAATTGAAAAAATGTTTGATGTGAAAGTGTCAGCCATTGGCACTGTCAACATAAAAGGTAAAGTAAAACGTACCAAAAATCGTATTGGCAAACGTAGTGATTTTAAAAAGGCTTATGTGACATTAGCAGAAGGCCAAACCATTAACATTACTGAAATGCAATAAATTTTATATTCGTAGGTGAGAGATCATGTTAGAAACATTTGTACGCCCTAAGAAACCGAATACACCCGGCACACGTCATGCTGTGGATGTGGTCACCAAAGGATTACACAAAGGTCGTCCACATTCACCTCTAGTGGTGGCTATGGAAAGAAAAACTGGCCGTAACAACGAAGGCCAAGTGACTATGCGTTATCGTGGTGGTGGTCATAAACGTTTATATCGTTTAATTGACTTTAAACGTAATAAAGACGACATTTCCGCGATTGTTGAGCGTTTTGAATATGATCCTAATCGTTCTGCTCACATCGCTTTATTGTTGTACAAAGACGGTGAAAGAAGGTATATTATTGCTCCTGCTCGTTTAAAGCAGGGTGCTGAATTGCAATCTGGTGCCAGTGCACCGATTAAAGTAGGTAATACCTTACCAATGTCAGCGATTCCTGTGGGAACGACAGTGCATTGTGTGGAATTAAAGCCTGGTAAAGGCGCACAAATTGCGCGTAGCGCAGGCACAAGCGTGCAATTAATTGCTAAAGACGGTGCTTATGTGACCGTACGTCTTCGTTCTGGTGAAATGCGCAAGGTTTTATCGATATGCCGCGCAACCATAGGTGAAGTAGGGCATTCGGAATACGGATTACGTCAATTAGGTAAAGCCGGCGTTAAAAGACATATGGGTATTAGACCTCATGTCCGCGGTGTTGCGAAAAACCCTGTTGACCATCCACATGGTGGTGGTGAAGGACGTACTTCTGGTGGACGTCATCCAGTATCGCCAACTGGGGTACCGGCTAAAGGTTACCGTACACGTTCTAAACGTAAATCAAATAAACTTGTGGTGCGTAGTCGCCACTCAGTGAAATAGCGAGGATAATTGTGACGCGTTCAGTTAAAAAAGGCCCTTTTGTGGCACATCATTTGATGAAAAAGGTTTTGCAAGCGATTGAAACAAAAGTGCGTAAACCTATCAAAACATGGTCTCGTCATTCAATGGTGATTCCAGATATGATTGGTCTAACCATTGCCGTACACAATGGCCGTCAACATGTGCCTGTGTTTGTCAGTGAAAATATGGTGGGGCATAAACTCGGTGAGTTTGCACCAACACGTACCTTTAAAGGTCACTCAGGCGATAAAAAAACGGGTAAAGAATAAATTTAGGAATTTAAAATTATGCAAGTTTCAGCACATTTAAGAGAAGTTCGTATATCACCACAAAAGACGCGTCTAGTGGCTGATATGGTGCGTGGAAAAACCGCTGCGCAAGCGCTCAGCATTCTGCGTTATTTACCACAGAAAGCCAGCTATTTTATTGAAAAATGTTTAAATTCTGCAATTGCAAATGCTGAAAATAATTTGGGTGCAGATGTCGATGATTTAAAAATCAGAGAAATTTATGTGAATCAGGGAATGAAATTAAAGCGCATTCGTGCGCGCGCAAGAGGTCGTGCTAATCGCATATTAAAACCTTATAGCGCAATTACTATCACTGTTTCAGACGAGTAATTAACGAAAGAGAGTACACAGCATGGGACAAAAAGTTAATCCAATTGGCATGCGGCTAGGCAAGGGCAAGATCAGAACGCCTATATCCAATTGGTATACCGACAAGAAAAATTTTTCACATTTGGTTTACGGTGATTTTAAAGTCCGTGAATTTTTGAAAAAACGCTTAGCACAAGCATCAGTAAGTTATATCAAAATTGATAGACCTGCAAAAAATGCAGTGGTCACTATTTACAGCTCACGTCCTGGTGTTGTGATTGGTAAAAAAGGCGAAGACATTGAAGCTTTACGTGATGAAATTAAGCGTATTATCAATGTGCCAGTGCAACTTAAAATTGAAGAAATTCGCAAACCTGATTTAGACGCAAATTTAGTCGGTCAATCTATTGCATCACAGCTAGAAAGACGTATTATGTTTCGTCGCGCTATGAAGCGTGCAGTCACCAATGCTATGCGCGCGGGTGCGCTGGGCGTTAAAGTATGTATCAGTGGTCGTTTAGGCGGCGCTGAAATTGCCCGTAGTGAATGGTATCGTGAAGGTCGTGTACCTTTGCATACTTTACGTGCAGATATCGATTATGGTCTTTCTGAAGCTTTTACCACATACGGCATTATTGGCATCAAAGTATGGATCTTCAAAGGTGAAGTGATAGGTAAAGAAAAGCAAGAAGAAGTCACAGAAACAGCAACAAAGGGTTAAGCCATGTTACAACCTAAACGTACAAAATATCGCAAGCAGATGAAGGGTAAAAACCGTGGTCTTGCTTTGCGCGGCAGTAAAGTCAGTTTTGGGGACTATGGCCTTAAGACCGTAGAACGTGGTAGAATTACCGCTCGCCAAATAGAGGCAGCAAGACGTGCCATGACGCGTGAAATTAAGCGGGGCGGCAAAATTTGGGTGCGTGTATTCCCCGATAAGCCGATTACTAAAAAACCTTTAGAAGTCCGTCAAGGTAAAGGTAAGGGTAACGTTGAATATTGGGTCGCGCTTGTTCAACCGGGTGCAGTACTTTATGAAATGCAAGGCGTACCTGTAGATGTGGCACAACATGCGTTTGCCCTAGCTGCAGCGAAACTGCCAGTTAAGACCATATTTGTTCAAAGAACGGTGATGTAATGAAATTAGCAGAAACCCTACGTGGGAAAGATATAAAAGCATTAACAGAAGAGCTCGTTGGTTTGCGTAAAGAGCAATTTAATTTGCGTATGCAAACTGCAAACAAGCAAACACACGAAAAAAAACGCATTAGACGTACTATTGCGAGAATTAAAACCATTTTAGTTGAGAAGGGGCTGCACGTATGAGCGAGAAAGTAACACAACAGCGCGAAATTACTGGCGTTGTTACCAGTAATAAAATGAATAAAACTGTTGTTGTTTTATTACAAAAGAAAGTCGCACACCCTTTGTACGGAAAATATGTGCGTCGTTACACTAAGTTTTATGCGCATGATGAAGCGGGGATTTGTAAAGTAGGCGATTTGGTACGCATTCTTCATACACGTCCTATTTCAAAAACGAAATGCTGGGTGG